>NZ_JBSGJD010000114.1:0-28650 GCF_053605405.1 Amycolatopsis sp. NPDC003861 | reverse complement strand
GCTACCGCTGCGGCTGAGCCCCGGCCCGCGCGCGCCCTCCCCCGGCGCTCGCGGACTGGACTTGCGGGTCCAGAAATGGCTCGGCACGCTGAGGTCATGGCACTCGATCAGTACTACCTCCTCGGGCGGTCCGGGCTGCGCGTCAGCCGGCTCGCCCTCGGCACGATGAACTTCGGCACCGGCGGTTTCCACGCCGCCTACGGCAAAACCGAGGACGAAGCCCGCCCGGTCTTCCGCAAGTACCTCGACGAGGGCGGCAACTTCGTCGACACGGCGGACTTCTACACCGCGGGCGAGAGCGAGACGATCCTCGGCAAGCTCATCGCCGAAACGCACTCCCGCGACCGGGTCGTGCTCACCACCAAGTACACCAACAGCGTCGACCCGGCCGATCCCAACGCCGGCGGCAACGGCCGCAAGCACCTGATCCGCGCCCTCGAGGCGTCGCTGCGCCGGCTGGGCACCGACTACGTCGACGTCTTCCTGCTGCACACCTGGGACCGCATCACCCCGGTCGAGGAGGTGGTGCGCACGCTCGACGACCTCGTCCGCGCGGGCAAGATCCGCTACCCCGGCCTGTCCGACGTCCCGAGCTGGTACGCGGCACGGGCGCAGTCGCTGACCGAGGCGCACTCGCTGGCGCCGATGATCAACCTGCAGCTGCCGTATTCGCTGGTCGAGCGGCAGATCGAGACGGAGCACGTCCCGATGGCCCAGCACCTCGGCCTCGGGGTCACGGCGTGGAGCCCGCTGGCCGGCGGCGTCCTCACCGGCAAGTACCGCGACGGCGGCACCGGACGGCTCAGCGACGGTCCTTCGGGGACGGACCGTACGCCGCAGGTGCTGGAACCCCTCGGGAAGATCGCCGCCGAGCTGGGGGTGACGATGGCCCAGGTGGCGATCAACTGGGTGGCCACCCAGCCGGGCATCGCGGCGGCGATCGTCGGCGCGAGCAGCGCCGGCCAGCTCGGCACGAGCATGGCGGCGCTGGACTTCGAGATCCCGGCCGAGCTGCGCACGCTGCTCGACGAGGCGAGCGCGGTCCCGCCGGCGTCGGTCTACCGGATGTTCACCCCGGAGTACCAGAACTGGATCGTCAGTCCGGGGCTGAAGATCGGCGACAAGCCGGCGGGGTACGCGCCCGCGGTGCGGAACTGGTAGCTCAGCCGGACACCACCGCGCCGCCCTGGATGACGTGGCGGAACTTCTCCGGCTCGGCCAGCACCCCGATGTCGGACAGGGGGTCGCCGTCGACGACCAGGAGGTCCGCGTGGGCCCCCAGGGCCAGGGTCCCGATCTCGCCGGTGAGGTTCAGCAGCTCCGCCGCCGTCGACGTGGCCGAGCGGAGGATTTCCAGCGGTGACTGGACTTCGGCGCGCAGGCGGAACTCGTGGTTCTGGTGGCGGTGCATGCCGCCGAGGAGGTCCGTGCCGTAGACCAGTTTGACGCCGCCGCGGGACGCCCTCTCCAGGGCCGCCAAGCCGGCGCCGAGGACCTCGTCGACCTTGCGCCAGCTGGCTTCCGGGAGCCCGTGCTCGCGGCCTTCCTCCTTCAGGGCCCAGTACGTCACCAGGGTCGGGACGAGGAAGGCGTCGTGCTCGAGGAAGAGCTCGACACTGCGGTCGTCGAGGAGGTTGCCGTGCTCGATGGACCGGACACCCAGTTCCAGGGCCCGGTTCACGGCACGGGCGGTGTACGCGTGCGCGGCGACGTACCGGTTGGCCGCCTCGGCTTCCTCGACGATCGCGCGCAGTTCCCCGGCCGAGTACTGCGTCGAGTCGATGCGGTCGGTCGGGGACGCGACGCCGCCCGACGCCATCACCTTGATGTGGTGGGCGCCCTTGCGCAACTCGTCGCGGGCCGCGGCGCGGACGGCGTCCTCGCCGTCGGCCACCCGGCCGAGCCCGGCGCAGCACGGGTGGTCGTCCTGCACCTGCGTACCGCGGGTGCGGCTGTCGCCGTGGCCGCCGGTCTGGCTCAGCGCGCGCCCGCAGAACAGCAGCCGCGGGCCGCGGAACAGGCCCTCCGCCTGGGCGTCGGCGAGGCCGAAGTCGGCGCCCGAGGCGTCGCGGACGGTGGTGAACCCGCGGTCGAGCATCCGGCTCATCGTCCGGGCGGCGTGCGCGGCCACGTAGTTCGGTGACGACGACGACAGCGAGCCCAGGTCCGCGGTCGACGCCGTGACGTGCACGTGCGCGTCGACCAGCCCGGGCAGCACGACCGCGCCGCGCAGGTCCAGCGCGGGGACGTCGGGCGCGGTCAGGCCGGGTCCGACCTCGGCGATCCGGCCGTCGGCGCACCGGAGGTCGCCTTCGGTGTACTCGCCGGAGAGCGGGTCGAGCAGTCGGGCGTTGCGCAGCAGCAGGGTCACTGTTCCTCCTTGAGCGCCGGCACGGCGAGCGGGGCGAGGGATCGGGCCACCTGGACCGAATCCTCGTCGTAGGCGCCTTCCGCGTCGAGGATGTTGAGCACGCCGAGGGTCCGGTCGCCGTCGACCACCGGGACGTTGATGATCGAGCCGCAGCCGAGGGACTCGATCAGCTCGTGGTCGGCGAAGATCTCCCGCACCGCCGCCTTGTCAGGGCCGAAGTAGGGCTCTTGCGCGGTGATGCAGCGGTCGAGCCAGCCCGCCGCGACCTCGACCGTCTTCTCGCCGCCGACGGGGTACTCCGCCGGGTGGCTGCTGTGCACGCGGCGCAGCGCCCGGCGGTCCGGGATCCAGGCGAGCACGGTGAACAGCCGCACGCCGAGCTCGGCGCGCACCCGTTCCTCCACAGTGGACAGACTCACTTCGTCATCTCCTTCGCGGCCGCCACCGGGGCGCCGTGTTCGGTCAGTTCCTCCAGCGAGCGGCCCGCGGTGGACAGGCCGAAGACGAGCACGCAGAGCACCCCGGCCGCCAGCACCGCCGTCGTCAGGCCGAAGACGCCGGCGAAGCCGAGGCTCGCCGCGGACAGGCCGATGATCGTCGGCGCCAGGATGCTGCCGACCCGGCCGAACGCGCTGGACAGGCCGGTGCCGCTGGCGCGGATCCAGGTCGGGAACACCTCGGGCGTGTAGGAGTACACCCCGGCGTAGGTGCCGTTGAGGAAGAAGGACAGCACCGCACCGGCGAGCGTGATCGACCACGGCGCGCTGGTCTGGCTCAGCCAGAACGCGCTCACCGCCGAGCCGGCCAGGTAGAGGGCGATGGTGTGCTTGCGGTCGAGCCGTTCGGACAGCCACGCGGCGGAGAAGTACCCGGGCACCTGGGCCAGGTAGATGATGATCGAGAACTCGAAGCTCTTCGTCACCGTGATGCCGCGTTCCACCAGCAGCGTGGGGATCCACGAGAAGAAGCCGTAGTAGGAGAACGTGATCACGAACCAGACGGTCCAGATCACCGCCGTCCGGCGCCGCATGGCGGGGCTCCACAGGAACTTCAGCGCGCTGAGGAGGTTGACCTTCGGCGTCTCGGTCGCGGGGGCGGCGTCGGCCGGCGGCACCGGCGGGAGGGTGGTGCCGGTGGCCTTCTCGACGTCCCGCTCGATCTTGGCGACGACGTCCTCGGCCTCGGCGGCCCGGCCGTGGGCGAGCAGGAAGCGCGGCGATTCGGGCAGGGACCGGCGCCACCACAGCAGCATGACGATCGGCAGCGCGGTGACCAGCTGCGCGACCCGCCAGCCTTCGTCGAAGGACGGCACGACGAACCGCCCGATCAGCGCGGCCGCGACGAAGCCGAAGGAGAAGAACCCGGCGAGCGCGCCGACGAACCAGCCGCGCCGCTTGGCCGGGACGAACTCGGACAGGAAGGGCGCGATGATCGCGCTTTCGGCGCCCGCGCCCGCCCCCGCGAGCACCCGAGCGCCGAGGAAGACCTCGTAGTTCGGGGAGAAGGACGCGATGACGGAGAACAGCGCGTAGAAGGCCAGCGCGTACATCATGACCTTCTTGCGGCCGATGCGGTCGCCGAGCAGGCCGGCCGCGATCGCGCCGAAGAGGAAGCCGAACGGCGTCGCGGAGCCGATCAGGCCGAGCTGGCCGTTGTCGAGGTGCCACGCGGCCTTGGCGCTGGGCAGCAGGAAGGCGACGACCGCCGAGTCCATGCCGTCGAAGGTGTAGCCGAGGCCGCCGATGAGCAGCAGTTTGTAGTGGGGACGGCTCAGCGGGAGCCGGTCCAGCCGGGTCAGCAGCGTCATGGGGAACGCCTTCCGTCGGGGAGTGCCGACAACATAGACTGCATTTCGTCAAAACTGCAATGTTCTTTGCAAAACTGGGTGCGTTACGGTGCACCCGACAGCAGGGGAGGGCGCCGAAGTGGCGGAGACCGACGACGGTTTCGAGGCGTGGCTGCGCGACCGGCTGCCCGAGCGGGGGCTGCGCCCGAAGTCGGCCGCGGTGCTGGAAGTGCTGGTCTCGCAGCCGCGCCGGGCGTCGTTCGGCTCGACGGCCGAGCTGGCGCAGCTGGCCGGCGTCAACGTCGCGACGGTGACGCGCACGGCCCAGGCGCTGGGCTTCGCGGGCTGGCCGGCGCTGCAGCAGGAGCTGCGGGCGCGGTACATGTCGTCGCTGAGCGCGCCGCAGGTGGCGGAGGAGCACCGCGACGTCGGCTCACCGGGGTCGGCGTCCCTCCGGCGTGACCTCGACAGCCTCGCGCTGCTGAACCGCCGGTTCGACGAGCCGCTGTTGCGGACGGTCGCGGGAGCGATGGCGGCGGCCCGCCGAACACTGGTGATCGCGGACGGGAGCTACGCGGCGGTCGGCATCGCAATGGCCCACAACGCGAGGTTGGCGGGCTACGACGTCCACGCGATCACGGCGGGCGACGCGGAACTGGCCAACCAGACGGCCAAGCTGACGGCGGACGACGTCCTGGTGGCGATCAGTTTCTGGCGCCTGTACGAGAGCACGGTCCTGGCGGCGAACGAGGCCCGCGACCGCGGCGCCCGCGTCTTCGCGATCACGGACGCGGCGAGCCCGGCCCTGGCGGGAGCGGCGGAGCAGGTGCTGATGGTGCCGGCGGAGGGCGTGACGTTCTTCCCCTCGTTGACGGCGGGGATGGCCCTGGCCCAGGCGATCGTGGCCCAGCTGGCGGCGGTCGACCCGGCGCGGACGAGCGCGTCGATCGAAGCGGCCGAGGCGATGTGGTCCCGCTTCGACCTCTTGCACCGGCGCCCGTCCGGGTAACCGGAGACCATGCGCATCGGCCTGCTCTACCCCACCCGCGACTGCGGCGAGGACGACTTCGCCGCCCTCTGCCGCCGGCTCGACCCCGCTCCCGATCTCGACTTCGCCTATGTCGAATGGGATCCCGATGCGGCCGGCCAGACCGCCGCCGTGCGGGCGCTCGGCACGCCCGGCCGTCTCGTCGCCGCCGCCGACCGGCTCGACACCACTCCGGACGTCGTCAGCTGGGCGTGCTCCAGCTGCAGTTTCACCCACGGTCTCGACGGGGCCCGCGACCAGGCGCGAGCCCTGACCGATCACCTCGGCGTCCCGGCGAGCAGCACTTCACTGGCCTACCTCGCCGCCCTCGAGCGGCTGGACGTCGAGCGTGTTGCGCTCGCCTCCGTCTACCACCCGGACCTGACCGCGCTCTTCGCCGCCTTCCTCGCCGAGGCCGGCGTGAGCACCGTGCACGCCGTCTCGGCCGATGCGGGCTCCGATCGCGCTCTCGCCGCCTGGGACGCGCCGCGGATCACCGAGCTCGCCGTGGCGGCCGACCACGAAGACGCCGCTGCCGTGCTCGTCCCCGAGATCGCCCTGCACACCACGCCCCTGCTCGCCGAGCTGGAGGAACGGCTCGAGAAGCCCGTGCTCACCGCGACCGCGGTCACCGTGTGGGACGCGCTCGGCGGCACGGCGCAGAGCGGCCTGGGGACCTTGTTCAGGGCCGGGCCGGGCCGCCGTCCGCCGAGCTCATCCGCTTCGTGAAGCGGGCCGCGACGTCGCGGAGCTTGATGTTCGTGTGCTGGGACTCCACGATCAGGCGGTGCATCGCCGCGTCCTCGTTGACCCGGTGGATCAGCATCAGCATGCCCTTGGCCTGCTCGATCACCGCGCGGGTCTCCATCGCGTTGCGCAGCTCGTCGGCCAGCCCGCGCGCCTCCCGGTACCGGCGCGTCAGGCGCAGCACCGTCTCCACGCACAACGTGAACAGCCGCAGCACCTTCGTGTCGAACTCGTGGTAGCCGTGGGTCTCGAAGCCGAACAGCGTGATCGCGCCCACCAGCGTGTCGTCCACCCGCAGCGGGACCGCCAGGTAGCTGCCCACGCCGAGTTCCTTGGCCGCCGCCACGAATTCGGGCCATTGCTCACCCGTCTCCGCGACCGCCACCCGGACCACTTCACCCGTCAGGGCCGCGAGCAGGCCCGGACCGTCGCCCGCCGCGTATTGGACGTCGTCGATGCGCCGGGCTCGCTCGTCCGTGAAGGCCGCCGTCTGGGTCACGCCGTCGCGGACGACCATGATGCTGGCCAGGTCCGCGTCCGGGACCACCCGGACCGCCTCGCCGCAGACCGCGTCGAGCAGCCCCGGCGTGTCGGACATCGATTCGAGGACCCCGACGAGATCGGCCAGCACCGCGTTCAGCTCGTCGACCCGTGCCGCCATGCCGTCGCCAGTGGTCGGCAAGGCCCACCCCTCCCATGCGTCAAGCGGCGAGCACGGGATCGAGCTCGCCAGCAGCGTCAACAGAGACCACCGCTGGCGTTTCAACGGGTCCGAACGAATTCTACCGGCCACGGGACCGCGGTTTGACGTAGGCCGCGCCGGGTAGCCGCCGAAGATGGACAATCCGGCAGTCGACGACGACCTGTGGGCGGAGTTCCACCGGGTGGTGAACATGACCTCGCGCGAGCTGGAGGACTGGCTGCGCACCCGCGACGCGGGCCCGGAGACCGAACCGCTCCCCGACGAGGCAGGCCCGCCGACGGGCAACGAGGTGCTGGCCATCCTGCGCAAGCGCAAGTCCGACGTGGACGCCCACGACGCCGACGTGATGCGCCGGGTCGTCGACCGGGTGCACGCGCAGCGCCGCGACGACCTGGAGCCGACCGCGGGCGAGGCCCACTGGCGCCACCGCCTGATGTCGCTCGGCCACGACCCGCTCAAACCCGCCTGACCAAAGCGCCCCAATGAGGTTTTCTCAGTAGGGCTGGGTGGGGTGCGTGTTGCCGTGAGATGAGGCGTGGGGCCGCTGGTAGGACTGAGTTTGCGAAGACCAAGTCCGAGACTCCAGAGGCCCCACGTGATTTCCTATGGTGCCACGCTTGACGTGGCACGCGAGCTGACCCTCTACGTCGCGAGTGTCCTGCGGTCCACCCGCCGGGCCCGCGGCACCCGCCGAGGCCGGCGGGCACTGACCCCCTACCGGCACGCGGTCCTGACGCTGCGCTGGTTCCGCGACGCCACCCCGATCCACCGGCTGGCCGCCGACCACCACATCAGCCCCGCCACCGCCTACCGCTACCTGCACGAAGCCATCACCGCCCTCGCCGCCCAGGCCCCGGACCTGCAACAGGTCCTCACCCAGCGCCGGGCCGCCGGCGACACCCACGTGATCCTCGACGGCTCCCTCATCCCCTCTGACCGGGTCGCGGCGACCACGATCAAAACCAAAGGCACCAACCGCGGGACCACGGTGCATCTGTGGTACTCCGGCAAACACCGGGCCTTCGGTGGGAGTATCCAGTTTCTGGCCAGCGCCGACGGATTCCCGCTCTGGATCTCTGCGCAGCTGCCCGGTTCCCGCAACGACCTCTCCGCCGCCCGCGACCTGGACATCCTTGGCGCGCTGACCGCCGCCGCAGCCGAGGGCCTGCCCACCCTGGCCGACAAGGCCTACCACTCAGCCGGCATCGGCATCCTGACCCCGTTCAAGAAAGCCGCCGGTCAACCACCTCTCAACGCCCGTCAGCGGGTCTACAACCTACTTCAGTCCCGGGCCCGGGCCCTCGGCGAACGCGCCATGGCCGTTCTCAAGACCCGCTGGCGAGCCCTGCACCACATCAGCCTCTGCCCCCACCGCATCGGCGCGGTCGCGCAAGCCGCCCTGGTACTCACCCAGTTCGAGCACCAGGGCCGCTACTGAGAAAACCCCAATGTGGCGTTGGGTGCGTTGAGCGCACCCGATGTGGCGTTCGGTGCGTTGAGCGCACCGAATGTGGCGTTCGGTGCGTTGAGCGCACCCAATGTGGCGTTCGGTGCATCTGACGCACCCAACGCCACATTGGGGCGCAGGTCGCCACGCGACACCGGTGGGGGCCGGATCACCCGGTACCCACACCCGGGGCTCTAGGCTCTCCGCATGGCCGCGACCAGTGACCAGGGCACCGGGGGCACCCGGCAGGCCGTCCTCTCGGACGGTGGCCTCGTGCTGTTCCGGGTCGCCGGGGTGCCGGTGCTGCTCGCACCCTCCTGGTGGGTCGGCTCGCTGATCGTCGTCGTGCTGTACGCGCCGCTGGTCGGGCGGCTGCTCCCGGAGGCCTCGACCACGACGTCGTGGCTGCTCGCCGGGGCCTTCGCGCTGCTGCTGGGCCTGTCCGTGCTCGCCCACGAACTCGGGCACTGCCTGGTCGCGCTGCGGCTGGGGATCCCGGTGCGGCGGCTGCGCCTGTTCCTGCTCGGCGGCCTGTCCGAGGTGGCCCGCACGCCCAAGCGGCCCGGCGACGAAGGCCTGGTCGCCGCGGCCGGGCCCGCGGTGTCGCTGCTGCTCGGCGGCTTCTGCGGCCTGCTGATGTTCGCCGTCCCGCCGGACGGCGCGGTCTGGCTCCTGGTCGCCGAATGCGCGGTGGCCAACCTCGCCGTCGGCGTGTTCAACCTGCTGCCCGGGCTGCCGCTGGACGGCGGCCGGCTGGTCCGCGCCGGGGTCTGGGCGGCCACCGGGATCCGCGCCAAGGGCACCCGCGCCGCGGTCGCCGGCGGCGCGGTCGTGGCCGCCGGGCTGCTGGTCTGGGCCCTGTGGGGCCTGGCGACCGCGAGCCCGGACCGCTGGCTGCGGCTGGGCGTCTGCGTCGTGACGGCGTGGTTCGTGATCCTCGGCGCGCGCTCGGAGCTGGCCGCCGAAGCGCGCCGCAGCTGGCCGGAGGGTCTGGTCCTCGGCGAGCTGGTCCGGCCGGTGCTGCAGCTGCCCGCCGAGAGCCCGGTTTCGGACGCGCTGGCCGCCTCGGCCGGCCGGGGCGTGGTCCTGGTCCGCGCCGACGGCGTGGCGGCCGGCCTCCTGGACGTCGGCGAGGCGGAGCGGCTCGCGAGCGCCACCCCGCACGCCCCGGCCGAGTTCGCGGCCGAGCCGATCCGGGCCGAGACGGTGCTGCTGGCGTCGGAGCCGGGGGAGGACGTCGTCGAGCGGGTCCGCGAAACGGCGGCGTGGCAGTTCCTCGTCGTCGACGACGAGGGCCGCCCGGCGGGCGTGCTGCGCCGGGACGACCTGCGGGCCGCTCTCAACCGCCGTACCCGCTGAGCCCGGCGCCCGCGCGGCCTGCGAAGATCTGGCGTCGGCCAAACGGGTTACAGGAGGAAGTGTTGTCGGTCAGCGGACCGTTTCGCGCGGGTGATCGGGTGCAGTTGACCGACTCGAAGGGGCGGCACTACACCCTGACGCTGGCCACCGGTGGTGAATACCACACCCACCGCGGCGCCCTGGCCCACGACGACCTGATCGGCCGCCCCGAAGGCTCGGTGGTGACGTCCGCGGGCGGGTCGACCTACCTCGCGCTGCGCCCGCTGCTGCCGGACTACGTCCTCTCGATGCCCCGCGGCGCGCAGGTGATCTACCCGAAGGACGCGGCGCAGATCGTGATGTGGGGCGACATCTTCCCCGGCGCGCGCGTGCTCGAGGCGGGCGCCGGGTCCGGCGCGCTGACGTGCTCGCTGCTGCGCGCGGTCGGCCCGGCCGGTCACGTGCACTCCTACGAGATCCGCGACGACCACGCCGAACACGCCGAGCGCAACGTGGTGAAGTTCTTCGGCGAGAAGCCGGCCAACTGGTCGCTCACGGTGGCCGACCTGGCCTCGCACGAGGGCGAGGTCGACCGGGTCGTGCTGGACATGCTGGCGCCGTGGGACCAGCTGCCGAACGTGGCCGCCCACCTGGTGCCGGGCGGCGTGCTGACGGTCTACGTGGCGACGGTGACGCAGCTGTCGCGCGTCACGGAATCGCTGCGCGAGCAGCAGTGCTGGACCGAGCCCGAGTCGTGGGAGACGCTGATGCGCCCGTGGCACGTGGTGGGCCTGGCGGTCCGCCCGGACCACCGGATGGTGGCGCACACGGCGTTCCTGCTCACCGCGCGCCGGCTGGCGGACGGGACCGTGTCCCCGCGGGTGTCCCGCCGGCCGTCCAAGGGCAAGGGCTGAGGGAGTGCCGCCGCGCCGGAAGGCCGGCTTCGCGGTCGCCGCGGTGGTCGTCGCCGTCCTGGTCGTGCTGTGCGTGGGCTTCGCGCCGTCGTGGCTGGTCGGCCACGCACCCGGGCTCGGCGCGGCGGACCGGCTGAAGGCCGTGAACGACGTCCGCGCCACGCTGCTGCAGGCGCTGGGCGGGCTCCTGGCGCTGGCCGGGGTCGGGCTGGGCGCCGTCCTGACGTCCCGGCAGCTGCTGCTCAACCGCGAGAGCCGGTCGATCGACCTGTTCACCAAGGCGATCGACCAGCTCGGTGCGGAGCAGGAGCCGACCCGGCAGGGCGCCGTCTACGCGCTGGAACAGCTGGCGGAGCTCGATCCCCGGTACCGCGGGCACGTCCACGCGCTGCTCACCTCGTTCGTCGGCACCCGGGCACCGTGGCGGGGCGAACCGACGCCGCGTCGTGAAGGCGGCGCGGCCAACGACGTGGCGGCCGCGATCGCGGCACTGGGCCGTGGCGGGATGATCGAACCGGACGCGCCGTCCGAGCTGGAACGCGTCGATCTCCGGGGCGCCGATCTGACCGGCCTGGCGATCCCGCGGGTGTGTTTCGCGGGGTCGAACCTCGAGGGCGCGATGCTGCGGAACGCGAACCTGACCGGCGCGACGCTGTCGGGTGCGCTCCTGCGGGGCGCGGACCTGCGCGGGGCGGACCTGACCGCGGCGGTCCTGGAGGGCACGGACCTGACCGGCGTTCGCACGGACGCGGCCACGCGCTGGCCCGAGGGGTTCACCCCGCCCGGCTAGCCGGGCACGCACCAGCGGCCGTTCTCCTTGTGCAGCGGGAAGGGCGTGTCCTTGATCCCGCCCGACGCTTCGACGTGCACCTTCGCCGTCGCCGACTCGCCGCGCAGCTCCGGGGGTGCCAGCAGCTTCACCGTGACCGGACCGGCCGCGTCCCACATCCGCTGGAGGCCGGCCAGGGCCTCCGCGGTCTGCGGGCGGCAGGTGAGCTTGCCGAACGCCGCCGAGTCGTGGCGGGCGATCGCGTCGACGATCGCTTGGGCCAGCACGGCCACCGCCGCCGTGTCGGCCTCGTCCGGGGCCGGGGCCTGCGTCGGGCGGGCCGGGGGTGACGGCGTCGCCGAGGGCGGGGGCGGGGAGCCGGCCGGGGCGACCAGCAGCAGCCCCAGCACCACGCCCGCGCCGGCCACGCCGAGCAGGACCAGCCCGGCGGCGAGCGGGCGGTTCACCGCCGCCGGGTGCTCACGAGCCGTCCGCCCGGACGTTGGACAGGCACCAGAGCCCGGATTCCTTCTGCGCGGACATCGTGCCGACCTTGGTCTTGCTGCCGTCGGTGGCGGAGTAGCGGACGGTCGCCTTGTCGCCGGTCTCCTCCGGCGTGCCGGTCAGCTTCACCGTGACCTTCGGGATGTCGCCCGTGGTGCCCTCGTAGACGCTGCGGCAGATGGTGTCGCCGAGCGCGTCCTCGTCGCTGGCGTTGTAGGCCGAGATGGTCGAGTCGAACAGCTCCTGGGCGCTGGCCTTGCCGCCGGGGGCGGGGCCGCCGGCGGGCTTGCTCTTCGACGTCGGGGCGGTCGGCGACGTGCTCTTGGGCTTCGGGGTGGACGCCTTCGGCGCCGTCGAAGGCGCGGTCGGCGCCGCCGAGCTGCTGCTCGCGGGCGGTGCGGCGGTCTGCTCGTCGTCGCGGTTCAGCAGGACCACCGCGGTCACGCCGCCGCCGACGAGCACCACCGCGGCCACCGCGATGCCGACGATCAGGCCGGTCTTCTTCTTCGGGGGCGGGGGCGCTTCGCCGAAGCCGCCGTAGGAGTCGTAGCCGCCGAAGGACTGGGGCGGCTGGCCCCACTGGTCCTGCTGGCCGTACTGGGGGTGGCCCTGCTGGGGCTGAGGGCCCGTCTGGGGCTGGTAACCGCCCTGCCCGTACCCGCCCTGGCCGTACTGCTGCGTGCTGTCGTACCCGCCCTGGCCGTACTGCTGGCCGCCGTCGTACCCGCCGGGCTGCCCGTATTGCTGCGTGCCGTCGTACGGGCCGGGCTGGCCGAACTGCTGGGTCCCGCCGTAACCGGGCTGGGGCTGGGGGCCGCTCTGGGGGTATCCGCCCTGCTGGGGCTGGCCGTACGGCCCGGGCTGCTGCCCATGGCCGCCGGGCTGCTGGCCGTAGCCGCCCGGTTGCTGCGGCGGGTAGGTCATGAGTGGTGCCCCCTAGCGTTCCTCCGGTGGCGCCCGGCCGTCCGGGCCGGTACAGCGTCGCCCGATGCTAGCCACCGGGCCGGGCCGCCGCGCGGTTAGGGCGGAACTGGCCGGAATTGCCCGGATCCCGGGGGAGGGTTGGCGGCGTCACAGGCGGGGTACTTCGAGCCTGCTTGCTTCGTCCCGGCCCGGAGGGACCCGCGACACACCGGCGCCACGGCACCGAAATGGCCGCTTGCGCTGCGGGAATGTCCGTGCTGGAGGGGGCCGGCAAACCGCGACGCGCCGATCTTGTGATCCGGAAAGGCCTTTTCTTGTCGGTGATCGCCGGTACCGTGGAATGAAAAGCACTCCGAGGAGGTGCCCGATGCATCATGACCTTCCCGGAGGTCGGCGCGAGGAGGCCGACCCTTCAGCAACATCCGGAGCTGGGACGACGGCGGACGAGCAGGCTCGGCAGATCCGTTTTCTCGAGGAAGAAGTGGCGCTGCTGCGCCGCAAACTGACGGACTCGCCACGGCAGAACCGGGTTCTCGAACAGCGGCTCGCCGAGGCCTCGGAAAGGGTGAGCCAGCTCACCGAACGCAACACCAAACTGGTCGAAACCCTGCGCGAAGCGCGAGGACAGCTCCTCGCTCTCCGTGAAGAGGTCGACAGGCTGGCCCAGCCACCGTCCGGGTACGGCGTCTTCGTCGAGGCCTACGAGGACAACACGGTGGACGTCTTCACGGCCGGCCGGAAGATGCGGGTGTCGGTTTCGCCCGCGGTCGAGATCTCGTCCCTGCGCCGCGGCCAGGCGCTGCGGCTCAACGAGGCGCTCACCGTGGTCGAAGGCGGCGGATTCGAACGCACCGGCGAGGTGTGCGCGCTGCGTGAGGTGCTCGCCCCGGACGTCGAGGGCGGCAGCCCCCGCGCCCTGGTGGTCGGGCACGCGGACGAAGAGCGGGTGGTCCTGCTCTCCGACCTGCTGGCCGAGCAGCCGCTCAAGCCGGGCGACTCGCTGCTGGTCGACTCCAAGGCCGGCTACGCGTACGAGCGCGTGCCGAAGGCGGAGGTCGAGGACCTGGTGCTGGAGGAGGTGCCCGACGTCCGCTACGAGGACATCGGTGGCCTCACCCGGCAGATCGAGCAGATCAGGGACGCGGTCGAGCTGCCGTTCCTGCACGCCGACCTGTACCAGGAGTACCAGCTGCGGCCGCCCAAGGGCGTCCTGCTCTACGGCCCGCCGGGCTGCGGCAAGACGCTCATCGCCAAGGCGGTGGCGAACTCGCTGGCCAAGAAGGTGGCCGAGGCCCGCGGCGACGCGGCGGACGGGAAGTCCTACTTCCTGAACATCAAGGGTCCCGAGCTGCTCAACAAGTTCGTCGGGGAGACCGAGCGGCACATCCGCCTGATCTTCCAGCGGGCGCGGGAGAAGGCCTCCGAGGGCACCCCGGTGATCGTGTTCTTCGACGAGATGGACTCGATCTTCCGGACCCGTGGATCGGGCGTGTCGTCCGACGTGGAGACCACGATCGTGCCGCAGCTGCTGTCGGAGATCGACGGTGTCGAAGGCCTGGAGAACGTCATCGTCATCGGCGCCTCCAACCGCGAGGACATGATCGACCCGGCGATCCTGCGGCCGGGCCGGCTCGACGTCAAGATCAAGATCGAGCGTCCGGACGCCGAAGGCGCGAAGGACATCTTCTCCAAGTACCTGGCCGAAGGCCTGCCGATCCACGCGGACGACCTCGCCGAGTTCGGCGGCGACGCCAAGGCGACGTTCGACGCGATGATCCAGCACACGGTCGAGCGGATGTACGAGGAGAGCGACGAGAACCGGTTCCTCGAGGTGACCTACGCCAACGGGGACAAGGAAGTCCTGTACTTCCGCGACTTCAACTCGGGCGCGATGATCCAGAACATCGTGGACCGGGCGAAGAAGTCGGCGATCAAGTCGGTGCTGGAGACCAAGCAGCCGGGTCTGCGCGTGCAGCACCTGCTCGACGCGATCGTCGACGAGTTCGCGGAGAACGAGGACCTCCCGAACACCACCAACCCGGACGACTGGGCCCGGATCTCCGGCAAGAAGGGCGAGCGGATCGTCTACATCCGCACGCTCGTCACCGGCAAGAACCAGGACTCGGGGCGGGCGATCGACACCGCCACGAACACCGGTCAGTACCTGTAGGGTTCCGAACGCGCGATGGGCGGCTGCCGCGGCAGCCGCCCATCGGCGTGTCTAACGGCGGACCAGTTCGGGCTCGCTCCTGCGCAGGCGCAGCCGTCCGTGGGCGGCCAGGATCCCCAGCACCACCAGCAGGGCCCCGGCCGGCTGGTTCCGGCTCACCGGCTCACCCAGCACGAGCACCCCGAGCAGCACGCCCACGACCGGCGTCAGGTACGTCACCGCGGAGGCGTTGGCCGCGCCCCAGGCCGCGATGATCCGGGTGTTCCAGGCGTAGGCGATGCCGGTGCCGAACACGCCGAGCGCGATCATGCTCGCCACCACCGGCAGGCTCAGGTGCACCGGCGTCGCCGCGATCGCCGGGGTCAGCAGGCCCAGGATCACCGTCGCCGACGCCGTCTGCCCGAACGCGACGACCACCGGGTCCGTCCCACGCGGTGAGACGAACCGGCGCAGGTACACGAAACACGCGCCGTAGCACGTCGTTGCGCCGAGGCAGGCGAGCTGGGCGGTCAGCTGGTGGGACACGTCGATGCCGTGCCACACGCCGACGATGGTCAGCACCCCCAGGAACCCGAGCAGCAAGCCGAGCACCCGCGGCGGCGTGAACCGCTCCTCGGGCAGCGCCGCGGCCGCCAGCAGCATCGTGATCAGCGGCGTCGTCGCGTTGAAGATACTGGCCAAACCGGACGAAATGTACTGCTCCGCCCACGAGAACAGCAGGAACGGCACCACGCACAGCAACACCGACACGGCCGCGAGGTGCCCCCACAGCACGGGATCACGCGGAAGCGGCCGCCGGCGCACCAGCAGGATCCCGCCCAGCGCCAGCGCACCCAGCGCGACCCGGGCGAGCGCCACCTGACCGGGGGAGAGCCCGCCGAGCCCCACCTTGATGAACAGGAAACTCGCACCCCACACGATCGCCAGCAGCGCGAACCGCACCGTGACCCCGAACTCCGCCCGTCGCATGACCGCAGTCAAACCGCCGGACCCACCGCGAAGCCAGTGGTTTTCCGACGCCGCATTGTGTATAACGTCCTATACCATGGCGCACGGATGGCAGGCAGCGGTCGAGTACGTGGAAGCCCGCGCCGGCGGGCCGCCGCTGCCGGAGGGGCTCGACGTCACGATCCACTTCCACCCGGACCGGCTGGTGGGGGCGGTGCCGCTGCTGCGGCACTGGCTGACCGACGGGGTCTACCGCTCGCAGTTCGAGACGGGGACGGGCAACGGCGGCCTGACCGCGCACCCCGGCGGGGCCCGGTGGCGCTGGGAGCACCGGATGTTCGGCGGTGTCTACGACGAGCTGCCGCCGTCGGAGCGCCCGAAGTACGGCTCGCTCGACCACCGCCGCCGTCCGGCGGGCGGTTCGGTGCGGTTCGGGTCGGCGCACTTCCGGCTCCGGCGGGAAGTGCTGGCGCGCACGACGTTCTGCTACCCGGACAGCTTCCACGAGCCGGCGCACTTCGGCACCCGTGCCCGCTTCCCGCTGCTCCCGCTCGTCGAAGCGGACACCCCCGACGAACTCGACGACTACGTCGAAGCCCACGTCCACGGCCCGCTCCGGCTGCCGGACGACGTCGCGGCCCTGGTGCTCGACCCGTCGTTCCGCGGCACCGACGTCGAAGCCGCGGCGGCGGAGTTCGGCGTCCCGACCCGCTGGCACCACGGGTTCCGGCTCGCCGTGACGACGCTCGCCGAGCACGCGGACTACCGCGGCGCGGACGTCGTGCGGGCCGGCGAAGACATCGCCGAAGACGGGTGGCTGGACGCCCGCGTCATCGGCGACGCCGTCCGCGCCGGCCGGCACGATCCCCAGGTGCTCAAGCGGGTGTGGCACTGCACCGTGCGGTTCGGGCTACGCGGGTAGCAGCGCCTCGGTCAGCCGCCGCCAGTGCGGCATGGCCGAAGTGCCCGGTTCGACGCCGATGACCTGGACGCCGACGTGGTCGGCGCCCGCGTCGAGGTGCTGGCGCAGCTTCGCGGTGATGGTCTCGAGGTCGCCCCAGACCACCAGGTCGTCGACGAGCCGGTCGCTGCCGCCGTCGATGTCTTCCTCGGTGTACCCCAGCCGGAGGAACTTCGCGATGTTGTACGGCGTCGTGAGGTACGGGTGCAGGTGCTCGCGGGCGATCTCGCGCGCCTTGGCCGCGTCCGTCTCGAACAGCACCGCGTGCTCGACGCCGAGGAAGGGGGCCGCGCCGAGGATTCCGCGCGCCTGGGCCGTGTGCTCCGGGGTGACGTGGTAGGTGTGCGCGCCCGCCGACCGGTCGCGGGCCAGCTCCAGCATCTTCGGGCCGTACGCGGCGAGGATCCGGCGCATCGGCGCGCGCGGGGCGGGGTTGACCTTCGGGTCGATGTCCAGCGTGTCGAGGTAGTCGTTCATCGCCCGAAGCGGCTTCGTGCCGGGCTTTCCGGCCCCGAAACCCAGGCCCAGCAGGTGGCGGTCGGGGTAGGCGTCGGCCAGCAGCAGGGCCGCGCCGCGGGTCCACTGCGCCTCGCGGGACCAGATCTGCGCGATGCCGTTGACGACGGTGAGGCGTTCGGTGGCGGCGAGGAGGAACCCGGCGTGCGTGAGGGCCTCCCGGCCCTGGCTTTCCGGGATCCAGAGCGCCGGCCAGCCGAGTTCTTCCAGTTCCCGCACCGAATCCCGGATCAGGCCGGCCGGCTGGTCCTCGAAGTCGAACGTCCAGATCCCGTAGCGGCCGAGCCGCATGTTCTCGATCGTACCCATAAATCGAAGTATCGCAGATTTTCGATATGAAGCAACGGGCAGGCCGGCGAAGCGGGGGAGGGGCAGGTCAGAGGAGGTGACCGAGGGTGGCGACGAGCTCGGCGATCCGGGCTTCATCCCGCTTGTAGTGCGTCCACTTGCCGACACGCGTCGCTCGCACCAGCCCGGCGCGCTGCAGCTCGGCCATGTACGCCGAGACGGTCGACTGCGCGAGCCCGGTCTTCTCCTGGATGTGCGTCACGCACACGCCCACCTCGACCGGATCGGCAATGGCCCGCTCCACCGGAAAGTGGCGCACCGGCTCCCGCAACCACCGCAGCACCTGCAACCGCACCGGGTTCGCGAGCGCCTTGAACACGTCGAGCAGCTGCTCGACGTCGGCTTCGGGTTCGATATGCGCAGTCATGGGCCTCGAGATCAGCATAACCGCCCCCGGCGTGTACTCCCCGGCGCCGCGCGTATAACGACCTATACTCGCGGGCGTGATCGAAGAATCCCGGCCTCGCGCACCCATCACCGAATCCGACGTCCTGGCCTGGCTGGAGACGACGGCCGCCGCCGTCGAAGCGGGGGAGGTGAGCGCCCAGGACCTCATCGACATGCTCGGCGAGCTGCGCCGCGCGTCCGCGGCCTGCGCCGACGCCTCGGACTGGCTGCTGCTCGCGGCCCGCGAAGGCGGCGCCAGCCTCCGCCAGATCGCGCCGGTGTTCGGCAAGGGCTACGTCCGGGCCCCCGCCGCACGCCTCGAGAAGCTGCACCGCCAAGCGCAGACCGCGGGGCAGTGGCTGGCCATCCTGCGGCACAAGCAGACCGCATGAGGACGCGCATGGCCCTGGGGCTGGCGGCGCTGGGTCGCCCCGCTTACATCAACCTGGGCAGCGAAGGGGCGCTGCCGGCGGCGCGGGACGTAGCTTCGATGCGCGCGGCGACGTACGCGGTGCTCGACGACGCCTACGCCGCGGGTATCCGGCACGTCGACGTCGCCCGCTCCTACGGGCGCTCCGAGGAGTTCCTGGCCGGCTGGCTCGCCGAGCGCGGGCACCCGGGGATCGAGGTTTCCAGCAAGTGGGGCTACGCCTACGTGGGCGAGTGGCGCATCGACGCCGACGTGCACGAAATGAAGGAGCATTCGGCGGCGCGGTTCGCGGCGCAGTGGGCGGAAACCCTGGCGCTGCTGGGGGATCGGGTCGGGCTCTACCAGGTGCATTCGCTCACTGTGGACAGTCCGCTGTTCACCGACGAGCCGTTGCTGGAAGCGCTCGCGGAGCTGTCCGCGAACGGGGTCGCGGTCGGGTTCTCGACGTCCGGGCCGGCCCAGGCGGCCGCGATCGAGCGGGCGTTCGCGCTGGAAGTGGCCGGGCGCCCGGTGTTCTCGGCGGTGCAGTCGACGTGGAACGTCCTGGAACCGTCCGCGGGGCCGGCCCTGGCCGCGGCGCACGCGGCCGGGAAGCGGGTGCTGGTCAAGGAAACCCTGGCCAACGGCAGGCTGGCGGTCGAAGCGCCGGCCGCGGTCCGCGAGCTCGCGGCCGCGCACGGAATCGGGCCGGACGCGGTCGCGGTGGCCGCGGTGCTGGCCAACGACTGGGCGGACCGGGCGGTCCTCGGCCCGGCGAGCCCGGCGCAGCTGGCGGCGAACCTGCGGGGCGCCACGCTTTCGCTGAGCACGGAGGAGGAGGCCGTCCTCGCGGGGCTGGCGGAGAATCCGGAGCAGTACTGGCGACACCGGTCCTCCTTGGCGTGGCGGTGAGCCGCTGCACTACCCTTCGCAGGCACAAGAGCACGTTGGGAGGCCGGATCAGGTGCGTCATCGGCAGGCGATCGCGTTGGCCGCGGTCGCGTTGGTCGGCCTCACGGGCTGCGAAGGGCCCGATCCGGACAACCTCGAGACGTACTACGACGATCCGGTGACCACGTCGGCGCCGGCCCCGGCCCCCGCGGAGGCGCGGGTGAGCCAGGCGCAGGCCGCGCCGGTGAAACCGCCGGCCCCCGACCTCGGCCCGCTCGCGGAGGAGGCGCTGCTGACCGACGCCGACGTCGCGGAAGAAGGGGTGCAGCCGGGGTCCGGGGAAGCTTCGGGGTGCCTGACGGCGGCGGTGTCGGCGACCAGCCGGACGGCGTCTTGGCGCTACCCCAGCGGCTCGGTGCTGAGCCACCGCGTGGCCGCGTATCCGGAGCCGGCGGCGGCCCGGGCCGTGGCGGGCGCCGAGTGCGCGGGGCGTGAGGTCACCGTGCCCGCCCAGTCCGGGGTCGAGGTCCAGCGGGCGTGGTGCGAGGGCAAGACCTGCACGGTGTTGCTGGCGAAGGGCAGGCTAGTGTCCGGGCTGACCGTCTCGGCGAGCACGGAGGCCCGGGCGGTGGACGCGGCGAAGCGCCTGCTGCCGGCGATGACGGCGAAGCTGACCGCTCAGCCGTAGCGGCGGAACCATTCCTGGACGCCTTCGCGGCCGTCGGGGATGAAGGGCAGCTCCGGGGCCGGGTCCTCGATCCAGGCCCGCAGCTCGTCCAGGGTGATCCAGCGGCCTTCGACGATCTCTTCGGCCTGGTGGCGGATCGGGCCGTCCCAGCGGACTTCGAAGGCGAAGTTGTGGCAGCGCATTCGGCCGTCGTCGTACACCTTGGTGAACAGGGGCACCGGTTCCACGCCCCGGACGCCGAGTTCTTCGGCGAGTTCGCGGCGGGCGCATTCGGCCGGGGTCTCGCCCGCGGCCACCACTCCACCGGCCCAGCAGTCCCAGGTGGAGGGGAACACGTCCTTACCGGGCGTGCGCAGGTGCACGTAAACCGCGGTTCCGTCACCCGAACGGACCAGGACGACGCCTGCGGCGTGCCACAGCGCGCCGGCGCGGACGGCGGCGCGGGTCGTCCGGCCGACCACGGCTCCGGCCTGGTCATAGAGGGCAACGAGTTCGTCACTGCCTGGCATGGGTGCATCGTTCCACTAGGACGACCCCGTAGGGTGGGGACATGCGGCGGATCATGGGAACCGAAGTCGAGTACGGCATCTCCGTGCCGGGCGACGCGACGGCGAATCCGGTACTCACCTCCACCCAGGTCGTGCTGGCGTACGCGGCGGCGGCCGACATCCCGCGTGCCCGCCGGGCGCGGTGGGACTACGAGGTGGAGAGCCCGCTGCGGGACGCGCGCGGGTTCGACCTGACCGGCCCGGGCGGCCCGGGGCACGACCCGGACGTCGAGGACCTGGGCGCGGCGAACGTCATCCTGACCAACGGGGCACGGCTGTACGTCGACCACGCGCACCCGGAGTACTCGGCGCCCGAGGTGACGAACGCGCGTGACGCGGTCATCTGGGACAAGGCGGGCGAGCGGGTGATGGAGGAGGCGGCGATGAAGGCCGCTTCCGTGCCGGGCCAGCCACAGCTGCAGCTGTACAAGAACAACGTCGACGGCAAGGGCGCGAGCTACGGCACGCACGAAAACTACCTGATGGCGCGGTCGACGCCGTTCACCGCGGTGATCGCCGGGCTGACCCCGTTCTTCGTCTCGCGGCAGGTCGTCACCGGCTCGGGCCGGCTCGGGATCGGCCAGCAGAGCGAAGAGGCCGGGTTCCAGCTCTCCCAGCGTGCGGACTACATCGAGGTCGAGGTCGGCCTGGAGACCACGCTCAAGCGCGGGATCATCAACACCCGCGACGAGCCGCACGCGGACGCGGACAAGTACCGGCGGCTGCACGTCATCATCGGCGACGCGAACATGTCGGAGTACTCGACGTACCTGAAGGTCGGCACGACGGCGCTGGTGCTGGACCTGATCGAGTCCGGCATCCGGTTCGACGACCTGAAGCTGGACGAACCGGTCAAGGCCGTCCACCAGATCAGCCACGACCCGACGTTGAAGACGCAGGTCGCGCTGGCGAACGGCAAGAAGTACACCGGGCTGGACCTGCAGTTCGCCTACCACGAGATCGCGTCGCAGAACCTCGAGCGCACCGGCGCCGACCAGGCGTCGAAGGAGGTCCTGCGGGTCTGGGGCGAGATCCTGGACGCGCTGGCCCGCGACCCGCAGGAGTGCGCGGACCGGCTGGACTGGCCGGCCAAGCTGCGGCTGCTCGAAGGCTACCGGCAGCGTGACCAGCTGGCCTGGGGCGCGCCCCGGCTGCGGCTGGTCGACCTGCAGTATTCGGACGTGCGGCTGGCGAAGGGCCTGTACAACCGGCTCGTCACCCGCGGGTCGATGAAGCGCCTGGTCACCGAGGAGGAGGTGCTGGCCGCGGTGACGACGCCGCCGTCGGACACCCGCGCCTACTTCCGCGGCCGGGCGCTGGAGAAGTACGCGACGTCGATCGCGGCGGCTTCGTGGGATTCGGTCATCTTCGACGTGGGCAAGGAGTCGCTGGTGCGGATCCCGACCCTGGAGCCGCTGCGGGGGACGAAGGCGCACGTCGGCAAGCTGCTGGACAACGCGGCGACGGCGGAGGAGCTCGTGGAGGCGCTCACCGGTTCGGACTAGGCGGGACGCACCAGCGATCGCGGCGTGACCCCGAATGTCGGGGCCGCTGGGTAGGCTAGGAAACATCAGCCACACCGGGAGGCGAGATGGCCCAGGAAAAGATCGAAAAGCACGGCGGTGGTGACTCCGACGAGGAGTTCGACGACACCGGCGCGGCGGGTCAGGAGCGGCGCGAGAAGCTCGGCGAGGACGTCGACACGATCCTCGACGAGATCGACGACGTGCTCGAGGAGAACGCCGAGGACTTCGTCCGGGCCTACGTGCAGAAGGGCGGCGAATAGCCGCTGTCGAGGGCACTGCGCCCTTGCCGACCGTTCAGCCGGCGGCCGGGGCTCCGCGCGGCGTCCGCGCCCGCGCGGGGCTCCGGCCCGCACAGATGGGATTTTTGAGCACGTATGGACAACACCAGGGGCATCTCGGGTCCCGCGCTGCCTGCGCCGTACTTCTCCTCGGCGACGTCGTCGTTTTCGGACTTCCTGCGCGTGCAGGCGCCGGAGCTGCTGCCCGAGCGGCGGGTGACGCCGGGCGCGGCCGAGCTGGGCGTGCCGCACGGGACGACGATCGTCGCGTGCACCTTCGCCGGCGGGGTGCTGATCGCGGGTGACCGGCGGGCGACGTCGGGCAACCTGATCGCGAGCCGCGACATCGAGAAGGTGCACGTCACCGACGAGTATTCGGCGGTCGGCATCGCGGGCACGGCGGGGCTGGCCGTGGAGATGGTGCGGTTGTACGCGGTCGAGCTGGCGCACTACGAGAAGATCGAGGGCGTTTCGCTGTCGCTGGACGGCAAGACGAACAAGCTGGCCGGGATGGTCAAGGCGAACCTCGAGATGGCGATGGCCGGGCTGGCGGCGATCCCGCTGTTCGTGGGCTACGACCTGGAGGCCGAGGACGCCAAGCACGCGGGCCGGATCGTGTCGTACGACGCCGCGGGCGGGCGGTACGAGGAGAACGGCGGTTACGCGGGCATCGGCTCGGGTTCGCTGTTCGCGAAATCGGCGTTGAAGAAGCTGCACGACCCGGACGCCGACGCCGAGGGCGCGGTCCGCGTCGCGGTGGAGGCCCTGTACGACGCGGCGGACGACGACACGGCATCGGGCGGCCCGGACCTGGTGCGCAGGATTTTCCCGAGCGTCGTGACGATCACCGCCGAGCACGGCGCGGTCCAGCTGTCGGAGTCGGAGACGGCGGCGGTGGCCGAAGCCGTGGTGGCGGGGCGGATCGAGCGCCAGCAGCGCCGGCTGTCCTGAACCGGGGCCTGAACCAGTGAACGTTGAAACACCGAAAGACCTGGAGCGCACACCGTGACGATGCCGTTGTATGCCTCTCCCGAGCAGCTGATGCGGGAGCGTTCCGAGCTGGCGCGCAAGGGCATCGCGCGCGGCCGGAGCGTGGTGGTCCTGAAGTACTCGGGCGGCGTCCTGTTCGTGGCGGAGAACCCGTCGGCGACGCTGCACAAGGTCTCCGAGATCTACGACCGCATCGGTTTCGCGGCGGTCGGGCGCTACAGCGAGTTCGAGAACCTCCGCGTGGCGGGCATCCGTCACGCGGACCTGAAGGGCTACCAGTACGACAGGCGTGACGTGAGCGCCCGAGCGCTGGCGAACGCCTACGCGGCGACGCTGGGCAGCATCTTCACCGAGCAGCTGAAGCCGTTCGAGGTGGAGATCTGCGTGGCGGAGGTGGGAGCGAGTTCGGCGGAGGACCAGCTGTACCGCCTGACGTACGACGGTTCGATCTTCGACGAGCCGCAGTACGTGGTGATGGGCGGCCAGACGGACAAGATCTCGGCCAAGCTGAAGGAGACGTTCGAGGACGGCCTGGACCTCCAGGCGGCCCTGGGCGTGGCGGTGGCGGCCTTGAGGACGCCGAACCAGCCGACCACGGGATCGTCATCGTCGTCGTCGGCGAACGCATCGGCGAACGGCAACGGCGAGGCGGACCCGATCAAGCTGGAGGTGGCGGTTTTGGACCGCGACCGCCCGAGGCGCATGTTCCGCCGCTTGACGGGAGCAGCACTGGACACGCTACTGCCGGTCCCGGATCCCCAGGGCGAGGAGCCGGAGAGCAAGCCCGAAGGCGAGTAGTTTCCCGAGCAAAGCGGGGCGGGGCCGATGGGCCGCGCCCCGCTTTTGCGTCGCAACACGGCCGGGAACGGCGCCGCGGCCCTTGCCAACGGCCCGAAGGGCCGAAGCACGCCGAGACTGGCCCGTTTCGGCGGCTCGGCAGAGCAAGCTCGCCGAGCACGCGGAACCGCCCCGGCCACACCCCCCTGCCGACCCGATACGCAGCCGTTGAACAATCAAGCGTTCGGGCCGGCGGGAACCACCCACGCGGGCTCATCTCGCGGAGCTCACCTCAAGACGCAGCAGGAGAAGTCCGAAACCCCTCATCGGCAAAAGCCAGCAAATACGGCAAGGTCGCCCGAGCGGTATGCCAGGTGTGGTTGAACCCCCGCTCGGCATGAACCACAGCCTCCTGCCCCCGTGCATGCAGCGCATCGGCGATCCGCCGAGCCGTCGCAACATCCGTGGGCGCTCCGGTCCCCACCGCAAGCATCACCGAGATCGGCGCCGAAAACCGCATGGTAGGCAGATACCGCCGAGGCGTGTTGGCCGCGATCGCCGCCCGGTTCCCGTCGAGGATCCCCACGGAGTCGTTCAGGTCGTCATAGGGCAGGGCGATCACCAGCGTCGCGAATTCGTCGACGTGGTGCAGCCCGATGTTCAACGCCCCGAACCCGCCACCGGACATCCCACCCAGCGCCCGATGGCTCCGGTCAGCCAACGTCCGGTACCGCTGGTCGATCGCCGGAACCACCGTCCCGGCCAGGTAGGTCTCCAGCTGAGGCCCACCGGGAACGTTCAGGCACTCCCAGTCGGTACTCGGATTCCCGGCGGTCATGTCGACACTGACCACGATCATCGGCGCGATGACATTGGCCTTCTCCAACGCCTGCAGCGTCCCCGGCGCGTCCCCGGAGGTGAGCCAGTCCCGAGGACCCCCGAACGGATACCCGTGGATGAGATACACGACCGGATACCGCCGGGCCGGATCACTGTCGTACCCGGGCGGCAGGATGACGTAGTTGCTCCCCGAAGGCACCCCGTGTGCCGGATCCGGAAGGTTCACGACGTCGATCCGCTGACCCGCGACCGCTGCACCCGCAGCGGGCCGCGGAGCGGAGGAAGAAGCAGACGGAGCCTCACTCCCGTCGTCGAGGAGCCGCCCGGCGAAGTTGACGACCCCGGGACCTCGCTGCAGGAGCCGCGCCAGGTCGTCGGAGGTCCGGACATACCCCACGTAGCTGTTCAGCGCCGTCACCGCCGCCACCAGCAGCAGCACGCCGAACGCCGTGAAGCCCCAGCGCCGGACGCGGCGGCGGTACCAGAGCGCGACCACGACAGCAAGCACCGCCACCGCCGCCGAAGCGAAGCCGAGCCAGATCAGCGGGGACTCGAGCGGGCCCAGGTCGCGGGCGCGGGCGGTGACGTCGCCCGGCAGCACCGGGTCGCTCGCCGCCCGGTGGATGACGCTCGCCAGGCCGTGGCCGTCCATCGACTCCCCGCTCGTCCGGCCGCGGGCCGGAGGGCCCGCGGCTCGGTCGCGAAGCTAGCGAGCGGTCGCTGTGGGTACGTTGAGAGACGGTAAAGCAACCTTTAGGGCCGGTAGAGCGTCAGGGCGCTGGGCCGGGACCGGAAGCGGAACCGGTTGCCGAGCGGGCCGACCTCGCCGTCGGTGGCGACGCGGCGGTTGCCGTCGAGGAGCTCGACGTCCAGTTCCGGCAGGTCGAGTTCCTGGTAGACGTGGCTGGCGGCGAGGCTGCGGGTGATCATCGCCAGCAGGAACCGGGCGCGGGAGTAGGGCAGGTCGGCACGCAGGTAGCGGATGTCGAGCAGGCCGGTGTCCAGCGCCGGCCGCCGGCTCGGGGCGAACCCCTTCGGCGCGTACGTGCCGTTGCCGACGAACAGCAGCCAGACCTGCGTCTTCTTGCCGTTGAGCCGGACGGTCAGCGGCTTGGCGTGCCGCAGCGTCCGGGCCAGCGCGATCGCCGCCGAGGGCCACTTCGGGTGCTTTTCCTGCAGCTTCTCGCGCAGCCGGACCATCTCGGGGTAGCCGCCGAGGCTGGCGGTGTTGACGAACCAGCGGTGGGCCGGCTCGCCGGCGCCGTCGATCTCGACTTCGCCCAGGTCGACGCGGACGGCGTTGCCGACCTCGGTCGCCGCGTCGGCGTCGGGCATCGAGCTGACGCCGACGTCGCGGGCGAAGTGGTTGAGCGTGCCCGCCGGGACCAGGGCGAGCGGCAGGTCGCGCTCGGCGGCCACGGAGGCCACCGCGGCGACCGTGCCGTCGCCGCCCGCGACGCCGAGCGCGCGGATCGTGCCGCGGGCGTCGATCTCGGCTTCGAGCTGGGTGCGCAGGTCCTGCTTCGGGTCCGGGTAGAGCACCGTGGCCTTCGGCCAGGCGAACTTGACGTCCTCGGTCGGGTCCTGGCCGGCGACGCCGGAGTTCGGGTTGACCACCGCGAGCATGTCCTCGCCGTCGACCATCTCGGGGGCGTCCGCGTCGTGGGCCGTGCGGCCCGGGACGTCGTCGTGCAGCGGCCACCAGTGCCGGGTGGCCAGGCCGACGCCGACGCCGATGCCCAGGCCGACGCCGACGTCCGAGGGCCAGTGCACGCCGGTGTGGACCCGCGAGTAGGCGACGGCCAGCGCCAGCGGGGCGACGGCCAGCCCGGCCCGCGGCGACTCCATCGCCACCGCCGTGGCGAAGGCCGCCGCGGAGGCGGAGTGCCCGGACGGGAACGACGACGACGTGGGACGTTTCCGCAGGCGGCGGTGCATCGGCGTCTCTTCCTCGGCCGGGCGGCGGCGGGGGAACACCGGCTTGCCGATGAGGTTCGCGGCCGCGCTGGCCCCGGCGATCGCGACGACCCCGCGCAGGGCGGCCCGGCGGGTCTCGCCCGGACGGGCGGCCAGCAGGGCCGCGACGCCCCACCACAGGCGCGACTTGTTCGCCGACCTCGACAGCGTCCTCAGCGCGTCGTCGGCCTTCGAGGCGGGCAGCGAGGCAGTGCGGCGCATCAGGGCGCGGTCGGTCCGGCCGACCTGCCGGAAGGCCCGGATGAGCTGGTGTGACAAGGGAGTCCGCCTTCCGCATGACGTCAAGAGCCGTGCTCCAATCGTGCCGTATTCCGGGTGAATTCACCGTCTGTGGCCTACTGGGGGCGTGTCGACGCCCGAACGGCGCACCGTGGGAGGGGGTCCAGCGCCTACTCTGGTGGAATGCAGCGGCGGATCTTTGGCATCGAGACCGAGTTCGGGGTCACGTGCACCTTCCACGGACAGCGCAGGCTCTCGCCCGACGAGGTGGCGCGTTACCTCTTCCGGCGGGTCGTGTCCTGGGGACGCTCATCGAACGTCTTCCTGTCGAACGGCTCCCGGCTCTACCTGGACGTCGGCTCGCACCCCGAGTACGCGACGGCCGAGTGCGACGACCTCGTGCAGCTGGTCACGCACGACAAGGCCGGGGAGCGGATCCTCGAGGACCTGCTGGTCGACGCCGAGCGGCGGCTCGCCGACGAGGGCATCGGCGGCGACATCTTCCTGTTCAAGAACAACACCGACTCCGCGGGCAACTCCTACGGCTGTCACGAGAACTACCTGGTGACGCGCGCGGGCGAGTTCTCCCGGATCGCGGACGTGCTGCTCCCGTTCCTGGTGACCCGCCAGCTCATCTGCGGGGCCGGCAAGGTGCTGCAGACCCCGCGCGGCGCGGTCTACTGCCTCTCCCAGCGGGCCGAGCACATCTGGGAGGGCGTCTCCAGCGCCACCACCCGCTCGCGGCCGATCATCAACACCCGCGACGAGCCGCACGCCGACGCCGAGCGCTACCGGCGGCTGCACGTCATCGTGGGCGACTCGAACATGGCCGAGCCGACGACCATGCTCAAGGTCGGCTCGGCGAACCTGGTGCTCGAGATGATCGAGGCCGGCGTCCAGTTCCGCGACTTCACCCTGGACAACCCGATCCGGGCGATCCGCGAGATCAGCCACGACCTCACCGGCCGCCGCCAGGTGCGGCTGGCCGGCGGGCGCGAGGCCTCGGCGCTGGACATCCAGCGCGAGTACCACGCCCGCGCGGTCCAGCACATCAAGGACAACGGCACGACCGCGGCGAACGAGCGCGTCGTCGAGCTGTGGGGCCGGGCCCTCGAAGCAGTCGAGCAGCAGGACTTCGGCAAGATCGACACCGAGATCGACTGGGCGATCAAGCACCGGCTGGTCGAGCGCTACCGGCACAAGCACGACCTGGACCTGTCCAGCCCGCGCATCGCCCAGCTCGACCTGGCCTACCACGACATCCGCCGGGGCCGGGGCATCTTCGACCTGCTCCAGCGCAAGGGCCTGGTCCGCCGGGTCACCGACGACGGCGAGATCGAGGCCGCCAAGGACACCCCGCCCCAGACGACCCGGGCCAAGCTGCGCGGCGACTTCATCGCCGCCGCCCAGGCCGCGGGCCGCGACTTCACCGTCGACTGGGTGCACCTGAAGCTCAACGACCAGGCCCAGCGCACGGTCCTGTGCAAGGACCCGTTCCGCTCGGTCGACGAGCGGGTGGAACGCCTGATCAGCTCGCTCTAGTTCCCCCTCTGCCGCGGCCGGGGGGGGGGGGGGGGTGTGGTGGGCTGCGCTGTACGCGACCTAATAAACAACTCACATCTCAACAAATAACTCCAAAAAAGAAAA
>NZ_JBSGJD010000113.1:0-28697 GCF_053605405.1 Amycolatopsis sp. NPDC003861 | reverse complement strand
GTGCGGGCCACCAGGCCCTCGGCGTCGGCGGCCAGCCGGGGCCGGACCAGGGTGGCGTGCGCGGCGAACGCGCCGACGGCGACGGCCGCCAGCGCGAACAGCACCAGCCCGCCGCGGTCGCCGGTCAGCGCGTCGGCCACCACGCCGGCCAGGAGCAACGCGGTGACCACCCAGGCCGATACCACAACGGCCTGACGGGGCGCCCAGGAGGTGGGGTAGTTATCCACAGGGGTTATCCACACTGGGGATGAGTCACACCGCTGTAATTCGACGTCAAGCCGCCGATCGGAGTAATAATCAGCGCCAGCGCATGGTCATGAGCAGACCCGCGATCATCAGCGCGAACCCGCCGGCGAAGTTCCAGTTGCCCAGGTCGGCCATCCAGGAGATCTTGTCCCCGGCGATGTAGTTGACCAGCAGCCAGACCAGGCCCAGGATCATCAACCCGAACATCGGGATCTTCCAGGCGAGGCCGGTGGGGCCGGCGGCCCGCACCTTCACCGGCGTGCGCCGGTCGGCGGGCGGGGTGTACGCCGTCTTCTTGCGGACCTTGGACTTGGGCATCGTGTGTTCCTCGCGGTGCTCTTCGGGCTCGTCTGGTGGCGACGTCCCGCTGAGGGTGCGCAACCGGCGCCACGTGCACACGTTAACGTAAACGACCGCAGGAAAGCAGCGGCCAGGAGTGGTCGGATTTCCCGGACCGTGACAACGGCGTCACCCAGGGTTCGACGCGGCTTGAGAGGAGCTTGCGTGGCTACGCGCGAAGGACCGGACGACGACCGGCGCAGACACCCCGGACAGCCGCCGACGCCCCAACGACGTCCCGCCACGCCCCCGCGCGGCCAGATGCCGCCCCACCAGCCGCAACGCGGCCCCCAGGGCCAGCCGCCGAGGCGGCCGCAGGGCCCGCCGCCCCGCCGCTACACGAGCCCGCCCCCGCCGCCCGGCTCGGCCGAGGAGACGATCGTCTTCGCCCCCGTCGGCAAGGGCGGCACGGCGACCAAGGAGAAGCCGCCCGCGGCCCCGCTCGGCAAGGGCGGCGTCGCGATCCGGACGGCCGGCGAAGTCCTCATCACGCTAGGCCTGGTCGTGCTGCTGTTCATGGTCTACGAGCTGTACGTGACCGACCTGTTCTCGGCGGGCAAGCAGTCCGAGGCGAGCGACCAGCTCGACGGCGAGTGGGCGCACGACCGCACGCTGCACCCCGAGCTGATCGACGGCAAGGCGTTCGCCCGCATCCACATCCCCAGCTTCGGCGTCGACTACAACTTCACCATCCAGGAGGGCACCGACGACGCCGCCCTCGAAGTCGGCCCCGGCCACTACAAGGGCACGGCGCTGCCCGGCGAGCCCGGCAACTTCGCCGTGGCCGGCCACCGCGTCGGCAAGGGCGCCCCGTTCAACGACCTGGACAACCTCTCCTCCTGTGACCAGATCGTGATCGAGACCTCCACCGACTTCTACATCTACAAGGTCCTGCCCTACGACGACGAGATGCAGGACTGGGCCGGCGGCAAGGGCGCCGACCCCAAGTGCAAGGGCGTCTCGACCCTGCGTGACGGAGGTGCCGAGGACGGCGGCGCGTACAGCGAGACGTTCGGCCGCAAGGTCGTGCTGCCCAGCCAGGGCACCGCGGTGAACCCGGTCCCGTACAAGGGCGCCGACGTGCTCCCGAAGGCCCAGCAGGCCGCGCTGCTCACGCTCACCACCTGCCACCCCCAATTCTCCGCCCGCGAGCGGCTCATCATCACCTCGGTGCTGACCCAGCAGGTGCCGAAGAACCAGGTCAAGGACTACGGCGACCTGCTTTCGAAGATCGGGGAGGCCTGATGTACGCCTGGATCTGGCGGAGGCTGCCGGGCCCGTTCGCGGCGAAGCTGACGGTCGCGGTCGTGCTGGTGCTCGGCGTGATTGCGCTGCTGATGTTCGTGGTGTTCCCGTGGCTGGAGCCACGGCTGTGGTTCAACGAGGTCGCGGTCAACTGAGCCGGAACCCGCCGGGCGGGCGATCCGTTGCCCTTCTCGGGAGAGGGGCCGCGATGAGGACACGTCAGAAAGACCGTCACAACCCGCCGCCGGAAGACCCGTGGAACGAGGTCGGGCCGCGGCTGTGGATGGGCGGGCACATCCGGGTCGGCCCGGACGGCGAAGAGCCGGTCGTCGTCCGGCGCGAGTTCGACCTCGTGCTGAGCCTGTACCAGCGCGAGGGCCACGGGCCGGCGCCCGGCATCGAGCACCACTTCGCCGAGATGCCGGACGGGCCGCTGACCGAGGCACAGCTGGCCGACGTCGAACGGTTCGCGACGCTGGCGGCCGAGGCGGTCCGCGCCGGCCGGCTGACACTGGTGCGCTGCCACGCCGGGCTCAACCGGTCCGGGCTGGTCGTCGCCCAGACGCTCGTCGAGCTCGGTCTCGGCGTCCCGGCGGCGATCGAGCGGGTCCGGCAGCGGCGCTCGCCGTCGGCGTTGAGCAACCGGCTCTTCGTGCAGTACCTCGAGAGCGGGCTGCCGACCGCGCGCCTGCTCGCCGGGCTGGACGCTTGAGGTTCGGCGTCTTCCTGGTCAGCGGCCGCTTCCCGGGCCAGCGGGACGGCGACGTCCTGCGCCGATCCGTCCGGGCCGCGGAACTGGCCGAAGAAGCCGGCTTCGACGACGTCTGGTTCGCCGAGCACCACTTCCTGCCCTACGGCGTCTGCCCGTCCGCGATCACCCTCGCCGCGCACGTGCTCGGGCGCACGTCGCGGATCGGGGTCGGGACCGCGGTCAGCGTCCTGTCGACGACGCACCCGGTCGCGCTGGCCGAGCAGTGGGCGTTGCTCGACGCCGTCTCCGGGGGACGGCTGCGGCTCGGCGTCGGCCGCGGTGGGCCGTGGCAGGACCTCGAGGTGTTCGGCACCGGGCTGGACCGGTACGAGACCGGCTTCGAAGAGAGCCTCGACGTCTTCCTGCACGCCACCACCGGCCGCGTCGGCGCCGAGGGCCGCCATTTCACCTTCCGGGAGGTGCCCGTGGTGCCCGAGCCGGAACGGCGGCCGGACGTCGTCGTCGCGTGCGGGGGACCGAACTCGGCCGCGGTTCGGCAGGCCGCCGAACGGAACCTGCCGCTCCTGCTCGGCCTGCACGCCGACGACCACGAAAAAGCGCGAACCGTCGCGGCCTACGGGAAACCCGCGGACCACGTTTCGACCGTGCTCTGCCAAGTGGGTGCTGCGGAAGTGGTGCGGAAAGCCCTGCCGGGCTGGCTGGCGGACGGTCTCGGCGCGCACGTCACGGTCGACGGACGACCGGGGCCGACCCGGAATCCGCTGGAGTACACCGAACGGCTCTGCGCCATTCACCCGGTCGGCGATGCGGCCCACTGCGTCCGGACGCTGGGAACGAGCCTCCGGCGCACCGGCGTCTCCCACGTGCTGATGCTCGTGGAAGCGTCGGGTACGCCGGAGGGCACGTTCGAGAACATCGCGCGGATCGGCACCGAGGTGCTGCCCGCGCTGCGGGCTAGCAGTCCCGCAGTTCCGGGCTCTGGTTGAGCAGCTGGCCGCGCGGGGAGACGAACGCGCGGTAGCGGGCACCGTCCACTTCGGACTGGCGGAACACGGCGACCCGGTGGCAGTTCTGGAACGCCAGCTTGACGCCGAAGTGACGCTCGAGGCCGCCGCGGATGGCGTCCGAGGCCAGGGCGCGCAGCAGCTGCCCGCGGGCGGCCTCGCTCGGCGGCGGTGTCTCGTTGTCGGCGAAACCGTCCGCCGCGCCCTCGGCGTCGGCGATGACGCCGGTGATGACCTCCCAGGCGTACGGCAGGGATTCCTTGATACAGGTGACGAACTCGGCGTCGGTGACCTCCCCGCGCTCGGCCTTCTCCAGCAACGCGGGTGACACGTCCAGGGACATCGAACCTCCAGTTTGAGCAGGGCCACCCTCTTGGCTACCGGCCGGGTGGCCCGGCCACAAGAGAAAACGATGATCATCACCACTTTGGCGGAAGGCTCACTCCCAGCGGAACAACCGGGCCGCCAGCGCCGTCCCGAGCACCGCGAACGCGGCGAGCGCGGCCAGCTGCAACGGCTGCACGCCGGTGCCGACCCAGGCGTCCTGCAGCGGCTGCGAGCCCGGCGGCACGTAGTCGCCGATCCGCTGCAGCACGACCGGCATCAGCGGCCGCGGCAGGTACACGCCGCCGAAGAACATGATCGGGACGAACAGGATCATCGCCAGCGCGCCGGCGCTCTTGGCCGTGCTCGCGATCGACGCCGTGATCAGGCCCAGCGAAAACGTCGAGACCACGCCGAGCAGCAGCGTCAGCAGGAACACCAGCGGGTGCTTCGGCAGCGGGACGTCGTAAGCGACGTCGGCCGCGCCGAGCAGGAGCGCGATGCCGGCCAGCGCCACCGCGACGTGGATCGCCAGTTGCGCCACGAGCAGGTTCGCCGGGTGCACCGGGGTCGTCGCCAGCCGGCGCAGCACGCCCTGCTCGCGGTAGGTCGCGACGGCCGCCGGGATCGACTGCAGGGCCAGCATCGCCAGGGCGATGACCACCAGTGACGGCACCCACGCGTCGATGAACCGGTACCCGCCCGCCTTGTCGCTGGGCTCGGTCATGCCCGGGATCGCGCCGATCGCGAGCAGCAGGACCGTCGGCAGCAGGACGCCGGCGATCGCCATGAACGGCGACCGGAGGAAGACCTTCGCTTCGGTCGCGGTGATCTTGGTGAAGGTGCTCATCGGGCGCTCCTGGTCAGCGAGACGAACGCATCGTCCAAAGTGGAGGCTCCGGCGGTGGCGCGGAGCTCGGTCGGGGTGCCGGTGGCGACCACGCGCCCGGCGTCGAAGATCGCCACGCGGTCGCAGAGCCGCTCGGCTTCGTCCATGAAGTGGGTGACGAGCAGGACCGTGACACCGGCGGCGCGCACGCCTTCGACGAGCTGCCACGTTTCGCGGCGGGCGTGCGGGTCGAGGCCGGTGGTCAGCTCGTCGAGGATCGCCAGCTCCGGCTGTCCCACCAGGGCCAGGGCGATCGACACGCGCTGCTTCTGGCCGCCGGACAGCTTGCCGAAGTAGCTCCGGGCGTGGTCGCGGAGGCCGAGCTGGTCGAGCAGGACGTCGATGTCGGCCGGATCGGGGTAGAAGGACGCGAACAGCTCCAGGGCTTCCCGCACCCGAAGCTTCGCGGGCAGCCGGCTTTCCTGCAGCTGGACGCCGACGCGGCGGGTGAGGGCGGGGTGGTCGGTCGCCGGGTCGAGGCCGAGCACGGAGATCGTGCCGCCGTCGGGCCGGCGGAGACCCTGGAGGCATTCGACGGTGGTGGTCTTCCCGGCGCCGTTCGTGCCGAGGATGCCGAAGATTTCGCCGCGCTCGACGGTGAACGAAACGCCGTCGACCGCGACCCGGGTGCCGTAGCGCTTGCGGAGATCGGTGACTTCGATGAGTGGCATGGCTCCGAAACTACGAACCGGCGGCCGCCGGGGTAATGACGCTGAATCCCCAGCTCAGGTAGCGTTTTGCTGAAGCGGGGGTGGGGCTGGGCCCACCCCGTTCGGGGGGCTTCGGGCAGTGCGGCGCGCGGGCGGCCCGGCCAGGATCTCCAGGGGAAGGAGGTGCCGGATGACGTACCTGCGTGCGATCGGCCGGGCGTTCGCGCTGGCCGCGTTCTCATTGCTCAGCTGGATCGACGTGCTCGTCCAGCTGATCGCGTTCGTGCTGCTCTGCGGCGGGCTCGTCTTCTTCCTGGGCCCCGCGGTCGAATGGGCCCGCGGCCGGTCGGCGGTCATGCGGACGCTGGCCGCGCGCTGGTGCGGCGTCGAAGTCGCGGCGCCGTACCGGCCCGAGCCGCCGGAGCCGGTGCGCGAGCGCGACGGCTGGTACCGCGAGGGCAACCAGCTCTACAAGCGGGCGTTCTGGATCCGCTGGCAGCACCGCCTCACCTGGGCGCTGGAGGACCCGGCGGCACAGCGCGAATTCAGCTGGCAGCTGGTGAACCCCCTGGTCACGCTGCTGCTGCCGGTGGCCGTCCTGCTCGGCGGGCCGCGGGTGCTGCGCGGCTACGGCCGCTGGACGCGCTGGTGGCTCGGGCCGCGCCCGGCCGCCGAGTCACGCAAGAACCGGCTGCACCGGCACCTCGAAGCGCTGGGTCACCAGTTCGGCATCCTCGCGCTTTCGGTGGTGCAGCTGGCCTTTTCGGTGGTCCAGCTGGTGGTCGTGGCCTTCGCCACCCCACTGGCACCCCCGGTCGTGCTGTGGAGCCGCTCGATCACCGACACCCTGCGCCGCGAAACCGAAAACTGGACCGGGGTGCGGATCCCGCGGCCGTACCAGCCGCCGCCCGGGTTGCCACTGCCCCGCCCCGACGGGCTCTACCAAGTCGGCCGGCAGCTGTACGACGAACTGCTCTGGCCGCTCCAGAACGCCCGCACGAAGTGGATCCTGGCCGACCGGGCCACCTGGCGGGACATGGCCGGCGGCGCACTGAGCTCCCTCGTGTCGCTTGCTTGCTCGTTGCCGGCGCTCGTGTTGTTCGGCTGGGGCATGACCGGTATCTGGCTGCTCTGGGTGTGGCGGCCGTTCGTGTCGTCCCGTGTCCAGTGGTCCCCGCTGCCCGAGGTGTCGACGCACCTGGGTGCGCTCGCGCAGACGCCGTTGATCCTCCTGGCGCTGGTCATCGCCGTGGCGCCGGCGCCGTGGCTCGCCCGGCAGCAGGCCCGCTTCGCACGGGTGTGGTTCGGGCCGACCGAGTCCTCCCGGCTGGCCCAGCGCGTCGAACGGCTCGAGCGGACGCGTTCCGACGTCACGGTCACGCAAGCGGCGGAACTGCGCCGGATCGAGCGCGACCTGCACGACGGCATCCAGTCGCGGCTGGTCGCCATGGGCATGAAGCTCGGCGCGGTCGAGGCACTGGTGGACACCGACCCGGAGGCGGCGAAACGGCTCACGGCGGAGCTGCGCGCGGCGTCGTCGGAGGCGCTCACCGAACTGCGTGCGCTGATCCGCGGCATCCACCCACCGGTGCTGTCCGAACGCGGGCTGCTGGACGCCGTCCGCGCGCTGGCGCTGGACAGCCCGCTGAAGGCGCAGGTCACCGGCTCGTTGCCGGGCCGCGCCGAGGAACCGGTGGAGTCCTGCGTGTACTTCGCGGTGTCCGAACTGCTCGGCAACGCGGCGAAGCACGGCGCAAAGCGGGTGACGATCGAGGTGGGGTTCGCCGGCGAGCTCCTGACCGTGGTGGTCACCGACGACGGCCCGGGCGGCGCGAGCCCGGCCCGTGGTTCGGGACTGCGCGGAATCGAGCGCCGGTTGGGCGGCTTCGACGGTAGGTTGACGCTGACCAGCCCGATCGGCGGCCCGACGAAGGCGACCCTGGAGATCCCGTGTCAGCTCGACCAAGAACTCTCGTCGCCGAAGACCAGTACCTCCTCCGAGACGGCCTGACGCACCTGCTGACCGCGCACGGCTTCGACGTCGTCGCGGCGGTCGCCACCGGCCCGGAACTCGTGGCGGCGCTACGCGAACACCGGCCCGAGGTGTCCATTGTGGACGTCCGGATGCCGCCGACCAACACCGACGAGGGACTGCAGGCCGCGTTGTCCGCCCGCCGCGAGGTGCCCGGCCTGCCGATCCTGGTGCTGTCGCAGCACGTCGAGCAGCTGTACGCGCGCGAACTGCTGGCCGACGGCACCGGCGCGATCGGCTACCTGCTGAAGGACCGCGTGTTCAACGCGGAGCAGTTCATCGACGCCGTCCGCCGGGTCGCGGCGGGCGGTACGGTGATGGATCCCGAGGTGATCGCGAAACTGGTGGCGGGCAACGCTTCGGACCCACTGGCGGCGTTGACCCCGCGCGAGCGCGAAGTCCTGTCGCTGATGGCGGAAGGCTGCTCCAACGCGGCGATCGCCGCCCGCCTGCACTTCAGCGAAGGAGCGGTCGGCAAGCACACGGCGAACATCTTCGCGAAGCTGGACATCACCGCTTCGGACGACACGAATCGCCGGGTGCTCGCCGTGCTGGCGTACCTGGGTTCCTAGCCGCGCGAGATCCGGGTCATCTCGTCGCGCTCGACGACCTTGACCCGATCGCGACCCGTTGCCGAACCCAGCGCCTTCTCGTGCGCGTCGAGCCGGCCCCAGCCGTCCCAGTTCGTGAACGGGATGCCGCGGGTCTCGAGGAAGTCCAGGATCGCGTCCGGGGAAGCGAACTTCGGGGCGGCGAGGGTGTCCGCGTCCGCCAGGAGACTGGCGATCGTCTCGGCCGCGTCGCCCTTCGTGTGGCCGATCAGGCCGACCGGGCCGCGCTTGATCCAGCCCGTCACGTACACGCCCGGCAGCTGGTTCTCGTCGAGGTCCAGCACGCGCCCGGCCTGGTTCGGCACCACGCCGGCGACGTGGTCGAACGGCAGCTCGGGCAGGTGCGACGACAGGTAGCCGACCGCGCGGTACACCGCCTGGACGTCCCAGTCGTGGAACTCGCCGGTGCCGCGGACGTTCCCGTCGCCGGTCAGCTCGGTCCGCTCGGTGCGCAGGCCCGTCACCTTGCCGTCCTCGCCGAGGACCTCGGCGGGGGAGTGGAAGAAGTGCAGGTGCAGCCGGCGCTGCCGGGTGCCCGGCTCGCGGATGGCCCACTCCTGCAGCGTCTTCACCACCATGTCGATCTGCTTGGACGCGCGCAGGGCCGCGATGCTGCCCTCGTCGAACTCGATGTCCTCCGGGTGGACGATGACCTCGACGTTCGGCGAGTGGTCCAGCTCCCGCAGCTCCAGCGGCGTGAACTTCGCCTGCGCAGGGCCGCGGCGGCCGAACACGTGCACGTCGGTCACCGGGCTGGCCTTGAGGCCCTGGTAGACGTTGTCCGGGATGTCGGTGGTCAGCAGCTCGTCGGCCGTCTTCGCCAGCACCCGCGCCACGTCCAGTGCGACGTTCCCGACGCCGAGGACGGCGACCGAGGACGCGGTCAGCGGCCAGGTGCGGGGGACGTCGGGGTGGCCGTCGTACCAGGAGACGAAGTCGGCGGCGCCGTAGCTGCCGTCGAGGTCGATGCCCGGGATGTCGAGCGCGCGGTCGGCGGACGCGCCGGTCGAGAAGATCACCGCGTCGTAGAACTCGCGCAGCTCGTCGAGCTTGATGTCGGTGCCGTAGTCGATGTTGCCGAGCAGCCGGATGTTCGGCTTCGAGAGCACCTTTTCCAGCGCCGTCACGATGCCCTTGATGCGCGGGTGGTCGGGCGCGACGCCGTAGCGGATCAGCCCGAACGGCGCGGGCATCCGCTCGAACAGGTCGATCTGCACGTCGGCGTCGGACTTGTCGAGGATGTCGGCGGCGTAGATGCCGGCGGGACCGGCACCGACCACGGCTACACGAAGAGAACGGCTCACCCGACCCACGGTAAGTTAGGATTACCTAACCTGAAATGTGATTTGGCGTACGGTCCACGGACTGGGAGCCGGTAAGCTCGGCGCATGCGCGTTCTCGTCGTCGACAACTACGACAGCTTCGTCTACAACCTGGTCCAGTACCTGGCCCAGCTCGGCGCCGACTGCACGGTCTGGCGCAACGACGTCGTGGACCTCGACCGCGTGCCGGAGTTCGACGCCGTGCTCGTCTCGCCCGGCCCCGGCACCCCCGAACGCGCCGGCCAGAGCATGGACGTCATCCGCAAGTGCGCCGAGACGAGCACGCCGATGCTCGGCGTCTGCCTCGGCCACCAGGCCCTCGGCGTCGTCTACGGCGCGACCGTCGACCGCGCGCCCGAGCTGCTGCACGGCAAGACGAGCCAGGTCCGCCACACCGGCGCCGGCATCCTCAAGGACCTGCCGGAGGAGTTCACGGCCACCCGGTACCACTCCTTGACCGTGCTCCCGGACACGATTTCCGACACGGTTTTCGAGATCACCGGGCGCACCGAGTCCGGCATCGTGATGGGCATGCGCCACCGCGAGCTGCCCCTCGAAGGCGTCCAGTTCCACCCGGAGTCCGTGCTCACCGAAGGCGGCCACCGGATGCTCGCGAACTGGCTGGCCACCGCGGGTCACCCCGTGGACCCGGCCCGCGTGAACGAGCTCGAGCGGGCGACCAAGGCGCTCCAGAAGGCCGCTGTTGCGTGATCCGGCTCGCGGGGGTCGGCAAGCGGTACGGGCGCGGTGACTTCGTCCTGCGCGACGTCGACCTGACCGTCGAGCCCGGGCACGTCGTCGGCGTCCTCGGCAGCAACGGCTCCGGGAAGTCGACGCTCCTGCGGATCATGGCCGGCGTCTCGCACGCGACCACCGGAACGCTCACCGGCACCCCGCGGATCGGCTACCTGCCGGACCGCTTCCCGGCGGGCCAGCGCATGGGCGCCCGCGCCTACCTGCGGCACATGGCACGCATCCACGGCCTCACCGATCTCTCGATGATCGACCCGCTGCTCGAACGCCTCGACCTCGTCGGCGGCCCGACGGCACCGCTGCGCACCCTGTCCAAGGGCAACGCGCAGAAGGTCGGGCTCGCGCAGGCCGTGATGGTCCGGCCCGACCTGCTGATCCTCGACGAACCGTGGTCCGGCCTCGACGTCGGGACGCACACGATCCTCGGCGAGCTCGTCGCCGAGACGCGGGCGCGCGGGGCGAGCGTCGTGTTCACCGACCACCGGCCGCAGGTGGTGCACGACCACGCCGACGTCGTCCACCTGATGCGGGAAGGCCGGCTCACCGCGGAAAGCGCGGAGCCGACCACCCGGATCGTGCTGCGCGGCGGCGACACCGGCTGGACCGACGAGCCGGGCGTGCGCCATGCGCTGGTGGAAGGCGCGCAGGTGGTGCTGACGGTCGAGATCACCCGCGTCGACGCGGTCTTGAAGCGAGCCCTCGACGACGGCTGGTCGGTGCGGGAGGTGGCGCCGTGCTCGCCCTGACCCGCTACCACCTGGCGCTGCTCGGCCATTCGCAGCGGTACCTGCCGGCGTTGCTGGCCTACCTCGCACTGTGCGTGATCCTCTACGCCGACCCGCATTCCCCACCCCTGCCGCTGTTCGGCGTCAGCGCCGGCGGCCTGCTGGTCGTCTCGTGCTGGCTGACGATCGCCCTGCTGGACATCGAAGATCCGGTGCAGCGCCTGGTGACCTTGAGCCACGCGCGGCAGTGGCGGCGGATGATCACCGGCGCGATCTTGACGGTGCTGGCCTGTTCGCTGGTCCTCACCGCGATCACCGAGGTGTGGTCGGCGATCAAGTCGTTCAAGGTCCAGCCGGCGGCGCTCGGCATCGGGCTGCTCGCGCACCTCGCGTGCACGCTGCTCGGCATCGCGATCGCCCTCCCGTGCTCGCGGCTGCTGGTCCACCGCATCGGCTGGACGGTCCTGGCGGCGGTGATCACCCTCGTCGTCGTCCTGCTGGCGAAGATCCCCCTGGTCCACCCGCTTCTGCACGCCTTGACCGACGACGAACCGGTCGGCGGCCCGCTGGTCCTGGCCCTGGTGACGTCGGTCGTGATGCTGGCCGCCAGCTTCTACGCCGTTTCGGAACTCGTGCGCCGGAGATCCTGAATTGGGTGCGCTGCCGGTTCCCGAGTTGTCCCGGGCCATCCTCATCGGCACCGGGGACTTCAAGAGCAATCACCTCCCCGACCTCCCCGCCGTGCACCGCAACCTGGTCGATCTGCAGACGGCGATCACCGATCCGGCCACCGGGGTGATCGGCTGGGAACAGTGCGCGGTGGTCGACTCCCCGGACTCGTCCCACAGCTTCATGACCCGGCTCAAGAAGTACGCGTACCAGGCGCGCAGGACCTCCTGCTCGTGTACTACGCCGGCCACGGGATCCGGCACGACCGCCAGGACAAGCTGTACCTCAGTACCCGGGAAACCGACCTCGACGAACTCGACACCACCGCGGTGCCGTTCGACTACGTGCGCGACGTCATCGAACGAAGTTCGGCGAAGACCCGCCTGCTGATCCTCGATTGTTGTTTCTCAGGCTTGGTGCTGGGCGCCATGTCGGACAGCCTGGTCGATCCGCGGGAGATTGCGGTGACTGGCACGACGGTGATCGCCTCCGCTCCGCGGAATTCGATCTCCCATTCGCCACCCAACGAGCGGAACACGGCCTTCACCGGGGCGTTGCTGGCGCTGCTGACCAACGGCTCGCCGGTACCCGGCCGGCCCCTCGACGTCAGTGAACTCATCGGCGCGCTCCGGGCCGCGATGTCCGGACGCGGTCTGCCGCTGCCCCAGACGCAGAGCGGCAACACCAGCGGAAAGCTCCTGCTGCGGAGAGAATCCGCGCCGCTCGGGACGACGAAGAAACCCGAGTCACCGCCTGTGGTGGCCGAAGCGGAGGTTTCCCCGTCGGCGCCCGCCACCGCCGGCCTCGCACTCCGCAAAGCGCTGGTGCACGTCCTCGTGTCGGCCGGGTACGCCGACCACGGGCCGGGACGGCGGCTCCTGGTCCGCGAGGTGGAGGACGCCCTCGGCCGCTCGTTGGACGTTTCCCGGGAGTTGGCCGGACGGGACCAGCTGATCGAGGTCGTCGGTGCGTGCAGCCGCATCGAGCACGGGCTGCCGGTGCTGGCCGAGGTGTTCGAGTACTTGCGGCCGGGAACCGAGGAAAGCCTCGAGGTGCAACGGCTGATCGCGCCCGGCGGCTCGGCCGCGCCGAAGCGGCCCGCGCCGCCGGTCTTCGGGCGGCGGCCCGGCGGTGGGTCGGTGCTCCGAGCGAAGTTGGTGGACGTCCTCGTGCGCGCCGGTTTCGCCGATGACAAATCGCTTCTTGACCTGCTGATCGCGGAAATGCGGGAAGCGTGGGATGGCCTTGCGCCCATCGCGCCACACATGTCGGGGCGTGATCAGCTGGTTCACCTCGTGGACTCGTGTGGTCGGGACTTGCGGAACCTGTGGCTGCTCGCCGACGTCGTCGAGTTCTTCCGCCCGGCGACGGAGGAGGCGGCCCGGTTCCGGGCTCTCGTCGACGCGCAGCGCTCCTGACTGCAAATTGCCATCTTCAATTCCCGGCCCGGGCTTCCTGCCGGACCGTAGGGCGGACTAAGGTTCGGGGCCTCCGGTTCCGGGCGAAGGGAGATCGGGTGACGGCTGGGATCGTCGCGATCACCGTGCCAAACTCCGACGGCGAGCTTCCGGAGCTCGCCGCCTGGTTGCGTGGCGAAGACGAACTCCGCGGCCGCGTCCAGGTCTTCGATGCCGTGGTGGTCGGGGTTTCGAGCTCCTCCGCCGGCGTCTTCTGCCGTTCGCTGTTCGCGTGGCTGACCCGGGGGCGCGACGGCCGCGTCTCGCTGAAGGTCAAACGCTCCGGTGCTGCCGAGGAACTCGAACTCGACTTCGGGGCCGCGAGCGACGCCGATCAGGTTCTCGGTGCCGTGCAAGGGTTTCTCGACAAAGCCTGACCGACGAAGAAGGCCCGCACGGTGAACCGTGCGGGCCTTCGTTCACCTCACTAGTTGGAGGATCTCGTCGTCGGGGTGGTGGGGAACGGGAACCCGCTGCCTTCGGACACGTTGACCGTGACGTTCTGGTCCTTGTTGATCGACGTTCCGGGACTCGGGTTCTGACCCGTGATCGTGCCCTCCGGCGCGTTGCTGTTCTTGTCGGACTTCTGGTTCAGCTTGCCGGTCCAGCCCATGCTCGACAGCTTGTCCTGCGCCTCGTCGACGGTCATCCCGACCAGGCTGGGCATCTGGATCTGACTCGAGCTGTCCGGCCCGGTCGACACGGTCAGGATGATCTGGCTGCCCACCGCGACCTGGCCGCCGTTCGGGTTCTGCGTGATGACCGTGTCCTTCGGCACCGAGTCCGAAGCCTGGTCGACCCGCCTGGTCGTGAAGCCCTGGCCTTCCAGCGCCGACTTGGCCTGCGAGTACGGCTTGCCGGTGAAGTCGGTGACCGCCTTGAGCTGCTTCGACTTGCCGATCGTGATCTTCACGCTGCTGCCCTGGGCGACCTCGGAAGCCGCGGACGGCGTCTGCGACTGCACCAGGCCGACCTGGTTCTGGTCGGTGACTTCGGTTTCCCCGACGCTCGGGTCGAGGGTCAGCTTCGCTTCGGTCAGCAACTTCTCGGCGTCGTCACGCGTCTTGCCCTTGAGGTCCGGCACGCTGGCCTTGCCCGGCGCGACGCCGACGTACAGCGTGATCTTCGTGTTCGTCGCGACCGAGACCCCGGCCGACGGGTCGGACTTGATGACCTTGTTGATGTCGTCCTGGGTGCACTCCGGGTTGCCGTCGGTCGGCGTGACCCCGCAGGTGATCTGCTTCTGCTCGATCGTGCCGTCGAAGCCCTTGCTCTTCAACGTCTCCCGGGCCTGGGGCACCGTCTGGTGCGTCACGTCCGGGATCGCGACCGTGCCGCCGTCGTTGCTCTTGAACGCGTTCGACAGCCACATGATCAGCAACACCGAGCCCAGCACGAAGATCGCCGCGAAGATGGCGATGAGCGTGCGGCGACGGCGCTTGGCCTTCGGGTCTTCGTCGTCCGGCTCGGTGTACTCGTCGTAGCGCTGCGGCTGCCGCCGGTCGGCGTTCATCACCTGCGTGCGCTCGTCCTCGGACATCACCATCGGCGCCACCGGGCGCTGGCCCGAGAGCGTGCGCACCAGGTCCGAGCGCATCTCCGCCGCCGACTGGTAGCGGTTCGCCGGGCCCTTGGCCAGCGCCTTCAGCACGACCGCGTCGAGCTCCGGGGCCACCGCCGGGTTCACCGACGACGGCGGGTTGGGGTCCTCCCGGACGTGCTGGTACGCCACCGCGACCGGGGAGTCGCCGGTGAACGGCGGCTCGCCGGTGATCAGCTCGTACAGCACGCAGCCGGCCGCGTAGACGTCCGAGCGGGCGTCGACCGACTCGCCGCGGGCCTGCTCCGGCGAGAGGTACTGGGCCGTGCCGATCACCGCGGCCGTCTGGGTCATGGCGGACTGGCCGTCGTGCATCGCGCGCGCGATGCCGAAGTCCATCACCTTGACCGCGCCGTTCTTCGTGATCATCACGTTGGCCGGCTTGACGTCGCGGTGCACGATGCCGTGGCGGTGCGAGAAGTCCAGCGCCGCGCAGACGTCGGCCATGACCTCCATCGCCCGCTTCTGCGACATCGGGCCTTCGGTCTTGACGATGTCGCGCAGCGTCCGGCCTTCGACGTACTCCATGACGATGTACGGCAGCGGCCCGAACTCGGTGTTCGCCTCGCCCGTGTCGTAGACCGCGACGATCGCCGGGTGGTTCAGCGCGGCGGCGTTCTGCGCTTCGCGGCGGAAGCGCTCCTGGAACTGCGGGTCCCTGGCGAGGTCGGCACGGAGGATCTTGATCGCGACTTCCCGGCCGAGACGCACGTCGTGGCCGTGATGGACCTCGGACATGCCTCCGTAGCCGAGCGTTTCGCCCAGCTCGTACCGGTTGGAGAGCAGTCTGGGTGTGCTCATCTCTGGGTGCCGTTCCATTCCGTCCAAGGTGTGGTCATGATGCCTTGCCGGCCATCGTCGGTCGTGCCGGGACTGCCCGCCGGGTAGCCGGACTGCTCCGCGGGCACCTGTCTGCCCGGGAACACCTGGCTCTGCGGCTGGCCGGTGTGCGGCGGCGAGCCGTTGCCGCCACCGAGCATCTTCGCCACCAGCACGATGCCCGCCACCAGGACAACGAGCAGGATCGCGGCGAGAAGCGCCCACCAGCCCCACTGCGTCTTCTTCCGCGCGGCCGGCAGCATGACCTGCCGCGGAGCGGGGCGGGACGGCGGGCCGATGGCGATCATCGGGTTCATCGCGGGCGACGGCGGGCCGCCCGGCATCGGCAGCTGCGGGGGCAGCTGCTGCGGCGGGATCGGCACCGGCATCGACGGGGGTGGCGGCGGCTGCTGCACCTGCTGCGGCACCACCGGCTGCTGGCCCGTCGTGTAGGTGGCGTTGACCAGCCCGGACGGCGTCGGCAGCGGCAGCCCGGAGCGGACCGCGGCCACGGCGGAGGCGAACTCGCCGCCGTTGTTGTAGCGCTGCCGCGGGTCCTTGACCAGCGTCGCCTCGATCACCGCGCGCGCCGCGGGCGGCACGTCCGGCGGCAGCGGCGGCGGCAGGTCGCGGATGTGCATCATCGCGACCGTGACGGCGTTCTCCGACAGGAACGGCCGGTGCCCGGCGAGGCATTCGTAGCCGCACACCGCCAGCGAATAGACGTCGGACGCCGGTTCGGCCGGCTGCCCGAGCGCCTGCTCCGGGGCGATGTAGTGCGCGGTGCCCATGACCATGCCGGAGCGGGTGACCGGGGCCGCGTCCGCCGCCTTCGCCACGCCGAAGTCGGTGATCTTCACCTGCCCGGTGGAGGTCACCAGGATGTTGCCCGGCTTGACGTCGCGGTGGACCAGGCCGTGCGAGTGCGCCGCCTGCAGCGCGTTGCCCGCCTGCTCCAGCATGTCGAGGGTGAACTCCGCCGACAGCCGCCCGTGCTTGGCCAGCAGACCGGCCAGCGGGTCGCCGTCGACGAGCTCCATCACCAGGTACGCGATCGACAGGTCGCCGTCGGCGATGGTCTCGCCGTAGTCGTGCACCGCGGCGATGCCGGGGTGGTTCAGGGACGCCGTCATCCGCGCTTCCGTGCGGAAGCGGTGGAGGAACTCGGCGTCGCCGGAGAGTTCGGCCTTGAGGATCTTGACGGCCACGGTCCGGTCGAGCCGGGTGTCGCTGGCCTGCCAGACCTCGCCCATCCCGCCGACGGCGATCCGGCTCGTCAGCTTGTAGCGGTCGGCCAGCAGCTGACCGGAGGACAGCATGCGCTATCCACCCCCGAGCTTCGCGTTGATCGCCGCACGGCCGATTTCCGCCGCGACCGTGCCGCCGGTGGCCGCGAGGCCGCGGTTGCCGCCGTCCTCGACGATCACGGCGACCGCGATCTGCGGGTTGTCGACCGGGGCGAAGGCGGTGTACCAGGCGTGCGGTGCGGTGTTCTTGGAGTCCGTGCCGTGTTCGGCGGTGCCGGTCTTGGACGCGATCTGGACGTCCGGGCGCTTGCCACCGCCCTTGGTGAAGCCTTCGGAAGCGACCATCATGTCCTTGAGGATGGCGGCGTTCGCCGACGACAGCGCCGGGGTGCCGGTGAGTTCGGTCGGGCTGTAGTCCTCGATCGTCGACAGGTCCGGTGCCAGCACCGACTGCACCAGCTGCGGCTTCATCGCCATCCCGCCGTTGGCCACGGTGGCCGCGAGCAAGCAGTCCTGCAGGGGCGTCAGCCGGACGTCGCGCTGGCCGATGCCGCTCTGGTAGAGCGCGCCCTGCGAGTCGAGCGGGCCGACCGTCGACGGGGCGACCTTCATCGGCACGGTCAGGTCGGTCTGCCCGATGCCGAAGTTCGCCGCCGTCTTCTTCATCTTGTCCGGGCCGAGCTTGCCGGCGAACTGCGCGAACGGCACGTTGCAGGAGTGCGCGAGCGCGTCCTTGAACGTGTCGCCGGGGCAGCCCTGGCCCGCGTAGTTCTCCAGCGTGACGTTCGTGCCGGGGAGCTTGGTGTTCGGCGCGGTGTCGACCTTGGTGTCCGGGCCGTTGCCGTCTTCGAGCGCGGCCGCCGCGGTCACCAGCTTGAACGTCGACCCCGGCGGGTAGGTCTCCGAGATCGCCCGGTTCAGCATGGGCTTCTTCGGGTCCTTGTTGTTCGCGGTCCAGGCGTCGGTCTGCGCCTTCGACGTGTGCGAGGCCAGCTGGTTCGGGTCGTACGACGGCGTCGACACCATCGCCAGGATCCGCCCGGTGCTGGGCTCCATCGCGACGACGGCGCCGGTGTAGTTCTTCTGCGTCATCAGGTCGTACGCGGCCTTCTGCACGGCCGGGTCGATGGTCAGCCGGACGTTGCCGCCGCTGGGGTCGCGGCCGGTGACCATGTCCGACAGCCGCCGCACGAACAGCCGCGGGTCGGAGCCGTTGAGCACGTCGTCCTCGGCGCGCTCCAGGCCGCCCGCCCCGTAGTTGATCGAGTAGTAGCCGGTGACCGGCGCGTACATCGGGCCGTCGGCGTAGGTCCGGATGTACTTGTACTTGTCGTTCGACGGGTTGACGCTGGCCAGCACCTCGCCGTTGGCCTGCGACACGATCTTGCCGCGCTGGCGGGCGAACTCGTCGTAGAGCACCCGCGCGTTGCGCGAGTCGGTGCGGTAGTCGTCGGCCTTCACCACCTGGATGTAGGTGGCGTTGGCCAGCAGCAGGACGACCATCACGAGCATCGCCATGCCGACCTTGCGGAGCGGGGTGTTCATGCCTGCGCGCCCCCCTCCGCCGGCGGCCGCTGCACGAGCACGGTGTGCGCTTCCGCGATCGGGGCCTGCGGCTGCTGCTGCGGCTTCGGGCGCGCGGCCGGCTTGCGGGCCGCGTCGGAGATGCGCAGCAGCAACGCGACCAGGATGTAGTTCGCGAGCAGCGACGAACCACCCTTGGACAGGAACGGCGCGGTGATACCGGTCTCCGGGATGAGTTTCGTGACCCCGCCGACGACGACGAAGATCTGCATGACCATGGTGAACGCGAGCCCGCCGCCCAGCAGCTTGCCGAACGTGTCGCGCACGGCCAGCGCGCTGCGCATGCCGCGCATCGCGACCAGCAAGTAGAGCATCAGCACCGCGGCCAGCCCGATGAAGCCGAGCTCCTCGCCGATCGACGCGGTGATGAAGTCGGTGTTGGCCTCGGGCACCATGTCCGGCCGGCCGGCGCCGAGCCCGGTGCCGCCGACGCCGCCGGTGCCCAGCCCGAACAGGCCCTGCGCGAGCTGGTAGCCGCCGCCGGCCTGGTCGTAGGTGGCCAGCGGGTCCAGCCAGTTCGCCACGCGCTGCTGGACGTGCGTGAAGAGGTTGTAGGCGATGATGCAGCCGACCGCGAAGAAGCTCAGGCCGAGGACGACCCAGATGACCCGCTCGGTCGCGACGTACAGCATCACCAGGATGACGCTGAAGAACAGCAGCGACGTGCCGAGGTCCTTCTCGAACACCAGGATGCCGATGCAGACGAACGCGGCGATCAGGATCGGGCCGAGGTCGCGGGCGCGCGGGAGCTCGACCCCGACCAGCTTCTTGCCCGCCACCATGAACAGGTCCCGCTTCGACACCAGGAACGAAGCGAAGAAGACCATCAGCAGGATCTTCGCGAACTCGCCCGGCTGGATCGAGAAGAACGGCAGCTTCAGCCACACCTTGGCGCCGTTGACCTCGGACAGGCTCGACGGCAGCAGCGCGGGCAGCGCGAGCGCGACGATGCCGACCAGGCCGGCGGTGTAGCCGTAGCGGGTCAGCGTGCGATGGTCGTTCACCACGATCAGTACCACGACGAAGAACACGAGCGAGATCACCGTGAACAGCACCTGTGCGGTGACCGCGGGCGTGTAGTCCTTGCCGTTCTGCGTGGCGCGCTCGGCCAGGGCCAGGTCGATCCGGTGGATCATCACCAGCCCGATGCCGTTCAGCAGCGCGACGCAGGGGAGCAGTACCGGGTCGGCGTACGGCGCCCACTTGCGGACGGCCAGGTGCGCCGCGCCGAAGATGGCGAGGTAGGCGAGGCCGAGCCAGATGATCGACCAGGTCAGCTCCTGCTCCTGGTTGGCTTCGACCAGGACCAGCGCGATGGTGACGATGAGGGAGGCGAACCCCAGCAGCACCAGCTCGGTGTTGCGGCGGGTCGGGACCTCGCGCGGCGGGTTCGTCTGGAACTGCGCGGCGAGCGGTTCGGCGGAACGCGCGACGGGCTGGCCCATCAGTTACCGCCTCCCGTCGTCGGTGCCGTCGAACTCGGCGTCGAGCAGTCCCTCCCCGCTGGCTGGTTCGCCGACGACGGAGCAGTGGAGCCGGCCGGAGCCGACGGAGTCGTCGTCGGCGTGGCCGTAGGGGTCGGCGTCGAGGACGGCTGACCGCCCGCCGGCGCGCAGTTGTTCAGGCGCTTGCGCAGCTGCAGGAAGTCGTCGATGTACTTCCGCGCTTCGTCGAGGCTGTCCTTCTTGACGCCGTTCTGCACCGCCAGCCGCGCGTCCTCCTGGAGCTGGGTGACGCGCAGCTTGTCCGTGCACACCTGGCTCGGCGGGCAGGACCCCTGCTCGTAGGCGTGCAGGTCGATGCCGAGAATGCTGCCGGGGACGCCGCGGTAGATCACGACCTCCCCGTCCGCTCCCTCGCCGACATAGTACTGACTCAGCACGAAGTAGCGGGTGGCGATGGCGGCCGCGGCGAGCACGACGAGGACCACCAGCGCTCCGGCCAGCCAGCGGAACCGCTTCCGGCGCCGGGCCTTCGGGTCTTCCTGCGGCTGCGGTAGTTCCTGGCGCGGCGGCGGGGGCGGCTGGGTCAGCGCCCGGGCCCGGGCCGCGGGGGAGTCGCCCTGGTGCCGTTCGTCGCTGCCGTCCCCGGCGGCGCCGCCCACGATGGGCGCGTCCTCGCCGAAGTCGACGTCGACCACGTCGGCGATGATCACCGTGACGTTGTCGGTGCCGCCGCCCTTGAGCGCCAGCTCGATCATCCGGTCCGCGCACTGCTGCGGGTCCGGGATCTGCACGGCCTCGGCCAGCGTCTCGTCGCTGACCATCCCGGACAGGCCGTCCGAGCAGATCAGGTACCGGTCGCCGGCGCGGGCTTCGCGCACGGTCAGGCTCGGCTCGACCTCGTGCCCGGTGAGCGCCTTCAGCAGCAGCGACCGCTGCGGGTGCACCGCGGCCTCTTCGGGCGTGATCCGGCCCTGCTCGAGGAGCTCGTTGACGAAGCTGTCGTCGCGCGTGATCTGCGCGAACTGACCGCCGCGCAGCAGGTAGGCCCGGGAGTCGCCGACGTGCACCAGCCCCAGCCGGGTGCCGGCGAACAGGACGGCGGTGAGCGTGGTGCCCATGCCGTCCAGGTCCGGGTCCTGCGAGACGAGTTCGGCGATGGCGGCGTTGCCGTTCGCCACCGCCTCGCGCAGCTGGGCGAGCAGGTCGTCGCCCGGCTCGTCGTCGTCCAGCGGGGCGAGGGAGGCGATGACGACCTTGCTGGCGACTTCGCCCGCCGCGTGCCCACCCATGCCGTCGGCGAGCGCGAGCAGGCGAGGGCCGGCGTACACGGAGTCCTGGTTGCTCGAACGCACCAGGCCCCGGTCGCTGCGGGCTGCGTAGCGGAGGACGAGAGTCATGGGCGAAGCTCGATCACCGTCTTGCCGATCCGGATGGGGACTCCGAGCGGGACCCGGAGGGGTGCAGTGACCTTAGCCCGGTCGAGATAGGTGCCGTTCGTCGAGCCCAGATCTTCCACGTACCAGTCCTCGCCGCGCTGGGCGATCCGGGCGTGCCGGGTCGATGCGTAGTCGTCGTCGAGGACCAGCGTGGAGTCGTCGGCCCGGCCGATCAGGATCGGCCGGCCGTCCAGCGCGATGCGCGTCCCCGCCAGCGCGCCGTGGGTGACCAGCAGCTGCTGCGGCGACTTGCTGTTGCGCGGCTTCTTCTCCTTCTTGCGCCCGAAGGTCGGCACCTGGACGCGCATGCCCGACGCCGCGTAGAGGTCCGACCGGACGACTCTGAGCGCGGCGAACACGAAGAGCCAGAGCAGCACGAGGAAGCCCACCCTGGTGAGTTGTACGACCAGCTCTGGCACTTGGTGTGTCCGCTCCCGACTCTTCCGCGCAGCCGCGACGCGGGTACGCCGCGGTCCCCCCGCACGTCAATTCTGCGGGAACAGTATTCCGGGTCCCGAGTCAGCCCTGTGTACGGAACACGAGGGACGAATGACCCACCCGGATGACGTCGCCGTCGGCGAGCTGCCAGGTCTGGACCGGCGTGCCGTTCACCGTGGTGCCGTTGGTCGAGCCGATGTCGGCGAGCGTCGCGCTCTGGCCGTCCCAGGTGATCTCCAGGTGCCGGCGCGAGACGCCGGTGTCCGGGAGGCGGAAGTCCGCGTCCTGGCCGCGGCCGACGACGTTCCCGCCCTGCTTCAGCGAGTACGTCCGATTCGAGCCGTCGTCCAGCTGCAGGCTCGCCGCGAGCGCGCGACCCGGCGCCGGCGGGGCGTAGCCGCCCTGCTGGCCGTACGGGTCACCGGCCGGCTGGCCGTACGCCTGCTGCTGGCCGTACTGGTCGTACCCGCCCTGCTGCTGGCCGCCGTACTGGTCGTAGCCACCCTGCTGGTAGCCGCCCTGGTCGTAGCCGCCGCCCTGGGGCTGGCCGTAGCCGCCCTGGTCGTAGCCGCCACCTTGAGGCTGCGCGTAGCCGCCCTGGTCGTAGCCGCCGCCCTGGGGCTGCGCGTAGCCCTGGTCGTAGCCACCCTGGGGTTGCTGGCCGTACTGGTCGTAGCCACCACCCTGCTGCGGCTGGCCGTACTGGTCGTAGCCGCCGCCCTGGGGCTGCTGGCCGCCGTACTGGTCGTATCCACCCTGCTGGCCGTAACCCTGGTCGTACCCGGGCTGCTGGCCACCCTGCTGTCCGTAGCCGTACTGGCCCTGCTGGCCGTACGGGTCACCCTGGTCGTATTGGCCGTAGCCGGGGGGCTGGCTCATTGCTGGGTCTCCTGCGTTGCTGGGTCGTGCCGACCGCGGTGAACCGGCGCCTGAGGGGCGGGCGTCGGGATCGACGGACGAACGGGTCTTGAACTGTCCAGTATGCAGCGCCTCGTTGCGCTCGAGTGATACGACGACGTCACCATAGGTGTCCAGGCCCTCGGCGGCGAGGTGTTCCGCGACCGCCTTCGCCAGCACCTGGGTGACGCGTTGCTCGTCACCGGCCATGCGCTCGTGGTCAGCCGTCCCCAAGGACACGATGTAGTGATTCGGGGCGAGCTGCCGACCGCCTGCCAGCTCACGAACGTTCTCCTCACTCTCCCGCTCCAGGGCGATCGCCACTTCCTGCGTGACGACGTTGCCACCGAACATGCGCGCGAAAGTGTTCCCCACCAGGTTCTCGAGTCGCCTGTCGAATCGTTCGGCGCGGCCCACCGGGGAAAACCTCCTCACACGTGTGCTTCCGCACCGATCCTATCCGGGTGAGCCAGCCTCTACACGGCCCCCGGTGAAAGCCGTTAAAACGACCTGCTAGTCTTCTCCTCGCTGCCGCAAGGAAGCACTCGGGCGAGTGGCGGAATGGCAGACGCGCACGGTTCAGGTCCGTGTGTCCGAAAGGACGTGAGGGTTCAACTCCCTCCTCGCCCACATCGAAAAGGGCTCCGGCTCCCCGCCGGGGCCCTTTTCCATGACTTGGACCAGGCCGTGGGGTATGTCACGAACCCCTGTTCGCCCTGGGCGAAGTTACGCCGTGTGGGTGGTGATCCAGTCCGCGATGACGTCCGCCCGGCTCGTCGTTTCGACGCCCGCGTGCGGGCAGTCCGGCCCCGTGGCTTCCACCGAGACCAGCTGATCGCCCGAGAAATAGGGGGCGCCGGAGTCGTACGTGCACGCGCTCGTGGTGATCTCCGGGGCCGCGCCGCGGACACCCAGCGTCGTCGGGTCCACCTTCGCGATCGCCACCGTGCCCTGCTGGAGGCGGGTGGCCGGCTTGGGGTTCGCGGCCGTGAGGCTGCCCCAGCCCGCCAGCGTCAGCTGCTGGCCGACCTTCGGGACCGCGCGGCTCACCGCCAGCGGCGTCACCGCGGTCACCGGGGAGTCGAGGCGGACCAGCGCGACGTCGTTCTCCGTCGCCTGGAGGACCTCGGTCGCCTTGCGGGCGATGCCCGACTCCGCCTCCTCGTCGGTCAGGCCCAGCGTCACCGTCGTCGGGTACGGGACCTTGCCCGAGACCCGGTCGCGGTGGGCGTCGTGGAAGCAGTGGCCGGTCGTCAGGATCCAGGCGGGCGCGACCAGCGCACCCGTGCAGTAGCTGCGGTACGTCGAGCCGTCCGGGCGTGGGATCTTCGTCATCGCCAGCTTCGCGACGAACCCGTACCGGCCCGGTGGGACGTCGGTGCCGTGGGCGACGGCCCAGGCGGCGGGAGCGGTGGAGACGGTCAAGACAGCAGCGGCGAGCAGGGCGCGCAGGCGCATTCTTCCCCTTCGTCGAGTCGGTGGTCGACGTCCGACGTTAGGGCCGCGGCTCCCGTCCTGGGAATTCCCTGGCCGGGCGTCACCCGGGTGACGCCCGGCCGCGGGCTCAGCCGGTGTGGGCGGCGATCCAGTCCGCGACGACGTCCACGCGCGAGGTCGTCTCGAGCTGGTTGTGCGGGCAGTCCGGGCCGGACGACTCGACGGACACGAGCTGGCCGCCGGAGCCGGCCGCGACGAAGTAGGGCGCACCCGAGTCGTAGACGCAGGCGCTCGTCGTCGACGTCGGGGCCACCCCCTGCACGCCGAGCGTCGAAGCGGCGACCTGGCCGACCTTCACGGTGCCCTGCTGCAGCTTCGTCGACGGGGCCGGGTTGGTGGCGGTGAGGCTGCCCCAGCCGGCCAGGGTCAGCAGCTGGCCGGCCGACGGCGTGACCCGGTTGACCGTCAGCGGGGTGATGCCGGTGACGTCCGCGTCGAGGGTGGCGATCGCGATGTCGTTCGCGCTCGCCTGGTAGACGGTGACGACGTTGCGGACCACCCCGGGCGTGCTCTGGTTCACCGTGCCGAGCAGCACCGACGTCGGGTACGGCACCGGGCCGGAGACGCGGTTGCGGGTGGCGTCGTGGAAGCAGTGACCGGCGGTGATGAGCCACTTCGCCGCGATCAGGGCGCCCGAGCACGCACTGTTGTACTTCGTGCCATCGGGCCTGGGGATGTTCGTCATGGTGAGCTTGGCGGCGAAGCCGAACTGGCCGGCCGGGACGTCGGAGCCGTTGGCCACGGCCGAGGCCGGCGCCGCGGTGGCGAGGCCGGCGGCCAGCGTCAGCAGGGCAGCGGAAAACACGGCGCGAACGCGCATCGGTGGATCCCCCTCTTCGTGCACCGGCGATGGCTGCCGGTGATCACTTGCGAGGGTAGCGACGGCTCGGGCGCCGCGAAGGCGCTGCTTGGAGCAAAAAACCGGCCCCGGCGGGGATGCCGGGGCCGGTTTGCCGGGAATGAACTAGTTCACGCCGACCAGGTCGACGACGAAGACGAGCGTCTCGCCCGGCTTGATCACGCCGCCCGCACCGCGGTCGCCGTAAGCCAGGTGCGGCGGGATGACCAGCTTGCGGCGGCCGCCGATCTTCATCCCCGCGACACCCTGGTCCCAGCCGGAGATGACCTGGCCGGCCCCGAGGCCGAAGCGCAGCGGCTCGCCGCGGTCCCAGGACGCGTCGAACTGTTCGCCGGTCGAGTGCGAGACACCCACGTAGTGCACGGTGACGGTCTTGCCCGCCGTGGCCTCCGCGCCGTCACCGACCGTGATGTCGGTGATCTCGAGGTCGGCCGGCGCAGGTCCGTCCGGGCGGTCGATGAGGGGCTTTTCCAAGGTCATGGGCCTCACCGTACCCACGCCGTTCCGGCTGCGCCGATCGGACTACGCCCAAGGAGGGGAAAAACGCGAAAAGTCTTCACACTTAGCCTACTGCTGGGTAGCGTGCGCTTCGTCACTCTTCTGGACTGAGGGGAGCCCGGTATGCGACGACGCATCCGCGCCCTGACCGTAACGGCACTGGGGGCCCTCGTGGCCGGGCTCACCCAGGTCGCCGTCACCGCGCCGGCCGCTCAGGCGGCCGTGTCGCCCGACGACTACTGCGGGGGGCAGTGCAGCGACATCCTCCCGCCCGGTGAACAGGGCAGCGCCACCCTCGCGGAAATCCTGGCGCACAAGGTGTTCGGCACCCGCCCGGCGCACTCGGCCGACCAGCTCGGCAAGTACGCCTCGCTGGCCGGCGGCTACAAGACGCTGACCACCGGCGCGATCAACCAGTACTTCAACGACTCCTCGTTCGGCGTCCCGGCCGACCAGGTGGCGAGCACGACGAAGCCGCGCGCCGACGTCACCATCGTGCGGGACAAGGCCCTCGGCGTCCCGCACATCACCGGGACCACCCGCGCCGGCACCGAGTTCGGCGCCGGGTACGCGGCGGCGCAGGACCGGCTGTGGCTGATGGACGTGCTGCGGCACGCGGCCCGCGGCCAGGTGACGTCGTTCGCCGGTGGCGCCGAGGCCAACCGTGAACTCGAGCAGCAGTTCTTCGCGAACGCGCCGTACACCGAAGCCGAGCTGCAGCAGCAGATCGACCGCACGGCCGCCAGCGGCCCGCGCGGCGCGCAGGGCCTCGCCGACGCGCAGGCCTACGTGGACGGCATCAACAAGTACATCTCCGACTCCTACAACGGCCGGTACTTCCCCGGCGAGTACGTGCTGACCGGGCACGTCGACTCGATCACCAACGCCGGCTCGATCGACCCGTTCAAGCTGACCGACCTGGTCGCGCTGGCCTCGCTGGTCGGGGCCGAGTTCGGCGCGGGCGGCGGCGGCGAGGTCCAGAACGCCATCGCGAAGCTGGCGCTGCAGGAGAAGTACGGCGTCGTGCAGGGCGAGAAGGTGTGGCAGAGCCTGCGCGCGGAGGACGACCCCGAAGCCGTCAAGACGCTGCACGACGGCCAGACCTTCCCGTACGGCAAGACGCCGGCCAACGCCGTCGGCCGCGCGCTGCCGGACAAGAACTCGGTGACGCCGCAGCAGCTGGTGTTCGACAAGACCGGCTCGGCCGCCACCGCGACGCCGTCCACTGTGGACGTCGCCGCGCCCGCCGAGCAGGAGCCCGCCCGCGGCATGTTCGAGAACGGCGTGCTGCCGGCCAACCTGCTGAGCGAGAAGCACGGCATGTCCAACGCGCTGCTCGTCTCCGGCGCCAAGACCGCCAGCGGCCACCCGGTCGCCGTGTTCGGCCCGCAGACCGGGTACTTCGCCCCGCAGCTGCTGCTCCTGCAGGAACTGCAGGGCCCGGGCATCAGCTCGCGCGGCGCGGCCTTCGCCGGGCTGAGCATGTACACGCTCCTCGGCCGCGGCCAGGACTACTCCTGGAGCGCGACGACGTCGGCGCAGGACATCGTCGACACCTACGCGCTGCAGCTGTGCGACCCGAACGGCGGCTCGCCGACGAAGGACTCGAACTACTACACCTACCAGGGCAAGTGCATCCCGATGGACACCGTCGAGGTGAAGAACGCCTGGAAGCCGACGGTCGCCGACGGCACCGCGGCGGGTTCGTACACCCTGCGCAGCTACCGCACCAAGTACGGGCCGGTGCAGAGCCGGGCGACCGTCGGCGGCAAGCCGGTGGCGTACGCGGCCCTGCGGTCGTCCTACTTCCACGAGGTCGACTCGCTGATCGGCTTCCAGGAGCTGAACGACCCGACCTTCGTCAAGTCCGCGGCGGACTTCCAGAAGGCCGCCTCCGACATCAACTTCACCTTCAACTGGTTCTACGCCGACTCGAAGGACATCGCCTACTTCAACTCCGGCGCCAACCCGGCCCGGCAGTCCGATGTGGACCCGAACATGCCGGTGTGGGGCGACCAAGGCCACGATTGGGTGGGCTGGAACCCGGCGGGCAACGTCGCGAACTACACGCCGGCGTCGCAGCACCCGCAGTCGGTCAACCAGGACTACTACGTCAGCTGGAACAACGCCCAGGCCAACGGGTACGCCGCGGCCGGTGCGGACAAGTCCGCCGTGCACCGCGTCGACCTGCTCGACTCGCGGGTCAAGCAGCTGATCACCAGCGGCACCAAGGTCACCCGGGTCAACCTGACCCAGGCGATGGCGGACGCCGCGCTGGCCGACCTGCGCGCCGAACGCGTCCTGCCGCTGCTGCTGCAGGTGCTCGACAAGACGCCGACCACCGGCCCGGCGGCGGACGCCGAGGCGAAGCTCAAGACGTGGCTCACGAACGGCCACCTGCGCAAGGAGACCTCGCCGGGGAGCAAGACCTACGCCGACGCGGACGCGATCCGCATCTTCGACGCCTGGTGGCCGCTGCTGGTCCAGGCCGAGTTCAAGCCGGGCATGGGCGACAACGCCTACAACGCGATGACGAGCGTGCTCGGCATCAACGAGAGCCCGTCCGGCTGGCAGAACGGCAACGGCCGGCACACCGGCCAGCCCCACAAGGGTTCGTCGTTCCAGTACGGCTGGTGGGGTTACGTCAGCAAGGACATCCGGCAGGTGCTCGGCCAGCCGGTCGCGGGCCCGCTCGCGCAGACGTTCTGCGGCGGCGGCGACGTCACCGCGTGCCGCCAGGCGCTCGTCGACTCGCTGACCACGGCCGCCGGTCAGGCCGCGAACACCGTCTACCCCGGTGACGCGAACTGCTCGGCCGGTGACCAGTGGTGCGCCGACTCGATCGTCCAGAACCCGCTCGGCGGCATCACGCAGGACAAGATCAGCTGGCAGAACCGGCCGACGTTCCAGCAGGTCGTCGAGTACGCGGCGCACCGCGGCGACAACATCGCCAACCTGGCGGCGGCGAAGACGGTCAGCGCCACGAGCGCCGAGTCCGGCTTCTACAACTCGCCGGCGTCGAACGCGATCGACGGCAACGCCTCGACCCGCTGGGCCAGCGACTGGAGCGACGACCAGGCGATCACCGTCGACCTCGGCTCGGTCCAGCAGGTTTCGCGGGTGCTGCTCAACTGGGAATCCGCCTTCGGCAAGAGCTACAAGATCCAGCTCTCGCCGGACGCGGTGCACTGGACGGACGCGGCCGTGGTGACCGACGGCGACGGCGGGCAGGACAACGTCTCGTTCGCCGCGACGACGGCCCGGTTCGTCAAGATGCAGGGCGTCCAGCGCGGCACGAAGTACGGCTACTCGCTGTACGAGTTCGAGGTGTACGCCCACTGACCGCTCCTCCCGCGGCGGGGGGGGGGGGGGTTGGTGGTGTGTTTGAGGCAGAGAACA
>NZ_JBSGJD010000112.1:0-28846 GCF_053605405.1 Amycolatopsis sp. NPDC003861 | reverse complement strand
GCCCGGAACCCGCCCTCGAGGTCGGTCGCCCCGGGCAGCCCCAGCCGCTGCAGGTCGGCCGCCGCCAGGCTCGACGAGTAGCCCTCGTTGCACACCACGATCACCGTCGACTCCGGGCCGACCGCCGGCAGCCGCCACTCGCTGTCCGGCGCCAGCCGCCACTCCAGGTGGATCCGCTCGACGATCACCGCGCCCGGGATCTCGCCCTCGGCCGCGCGGTTGGCCAGCGGCCGGATGTCGACCACCAGCGCCCCCGCCTCCTGCAGCTCGCGGGCCCGGGCGGGCGTCACCCGGTCCAAGCCGGACCGCGCGGAAGCCAGCAGCGAATCGACAGCGCTCATGACCGGACGATAGCGGGCAGCGGCGGGATTTCCGCCGGAACGTCGGCGAGCGAGTCGTACTCCCGCGTCGTGACCAGCGGCGGCGAGTACGCGTGGACGCTCGCCGCGGGCCGGTCGCCGAGGCCGGTGACCTGGTGGGCGCGGCCCGCGCCGAAGCCCAGCCCCTCGCCGGCCACGTGCGTCCGGCGCCGGATCGGGCCGCCGGGGTAGCGGTACTCCTCGCCGAGTTCACCCTGCAGGACGGTGAACGAGCCGGACGCGCCGCCGTGGTCGTGCGGCTTCGTGTGCTGGCCGGGCAGCCACGACAACAGCCACAGCTCGACGCCGTCGGTCAGCGCCAGCCGCGCCCACCAGCGGCGGTCCTCGTCGAAGCGCAGGATGCCGCGCAGGCCCGCGGTCAGCTCGGTGGTGACGGTGGCGGTCAGCTCGGCCAGCTCCCGCGGCGTCCACAGCAGCCGCGCCGGGTGCAGCAGCTCGGGCAGCAGCGGATCGGTCAGCTGCGGGTGGATCTCGACGGGCGGGCGAACCAGGGACGTGGTCAACGCGGGTGCTCCTCGCAACGTGAAGGGGATCGGACGCGGGGACAGCGCGGCACCGCACGCGTCGCACGAGGACGCGAGGGATCAGCGAAGCCGCGCCCGCGTACACCCGGCCGAAGCGACGAGGAGCAGGTCGATGGTGCGACGGCGCCAGAACGAGCCCCGGGTCACCGGGGTCACGGGCGCGTCGGCGGACATGCGGTGATGGTGCCACACCGCGGCCGTCCGGGCGGCCGTGTTCCAGCTCGTGGAACGGACGCCGACCTGCGTGTTCACCGTCTCACCCGGGCGGGTGCGCACGCGCGCGCGACGGCAGACAGAATGGGCCTCGTGAGCGAGCCGATCCAGCCCAGCGAACTTGACGACCTCGTGGTCCGGATGGCCGGTGTCGGCGTCCGCCGGGGGACCAACGACCTCCTCGCCGGCCTCGACTGGACCGTCGAACTGGACGAGCGCTGGGTGGTGCTCGGCCCGAACGGCGCGGGCAAGACCACCCTGCTGCGCCTGGCCGCGGCCGAGCTGCACCCGACCACCGGCGAGGTCGACCTGCTCGGCGAGCGGATCGGCCGGGTCAACATCTTCGACCTGCGCCCCCGCATCGGCTTCACCTCGGCCGCGATCGCCCAGCGCGTGCCGGGCGACGAACTGGTCAAGGACGTCGTGGTCAGCGCCGGTTACGCGGTGCTCGGCCGCTGGCGTGAGGAATACGACACCCTCGACACCGCGCGCGCGACCGAGCTCCTCGACGCGATGGGCATCGGGCACCTGGCCGAGCGCACCTTCGGGACGCTGTCGGAGGGCGAGCGCAAGCGGGCCCTGATCGCCCGGTCGCTGATGACCGACCCGGAGATGCTGCTGCTCGACGAGCCCGCCGCCGGTCTCGACCTGGGCGGCCGCGAGGACCTCGTCGCCCGGCTGTCCGACCTGGCGCTGGACGCCGAAGCCCCCGCCCTGGTGCTGGTCACCCACCACGTCGAGGAGATCCCGCCGGGCTTCACCCACGCGCTGCTGCTGCGCGACGGCCACGCGGTGGTGTCCGGCCTGGTCGACGACGTCATCACCAGCGAAAACCTGTCGAAGACGTTCGACCAGGACCTCGTGCTCGAACGCTCCGGGGATCGCTTCTTCGCCCGTCGCCGCTAGGGTGGCCTTACCGACCGGTAGCCTGCTGGCAGATCGTCAACGAGGAGGATGGGCGTGGGAGAGTTCGTAACCCTGGAGGTCAAGGACGGGGTCGGCACCATCCTGCTCGACCGGCCGCCGGTCAACGCCCTGAACGCCCAGGTCACCGCCGAATTCGCCGAGCTGGCGAAGGAGGCCACCGAGCGCGACGACATCCGCGCGGTGATCCTCTACGGCGGCGAGAAGACCTTCGCCGGCGGCGCGGACATCAAGGAGATGGCCGCCCGCAGCTACCCGGAGATCGCGAAGTTCGGCGCCACCCTCACCGGCACGGTCGCGGCCATCGCGAACATCCCGAAGCCGGTCGTCGCCGCCATCACCGGCTACGCCCTCGGCGGCGGCCTCGAACTGGCCCTGGCCGCGGACTGGCGCGTCGCCGGCGACAACGTCAAGGTCGGCCAGCCGGAGATCCAGCTCGGCGTCATCCCCGGCGCGGGCGGCACCCAGCGCCTGGCCCGCCTGATCGGGCCGAGCAAGACCAAGGACCTCGTCTACACCGGACGGTTCGTCAAGGCCGAAGAGGCGCTGCACCTGGGCATCCTCGACCAGGTCGTCGCCCCGGACGACGTCTACGCGGCCGCGCACAAGTGGGCGGCCCAGTTCGCCAACGGCCCGGCGATCGCGCTGCGGGCGGCCAAGGCGGCCATCGACGGCGGCCTCGACATGGACCTGCCGAACGCGCTCAAGCTCGAATCGCACCTGTTCGCCGCCCTCTGGGCGACCCAAGACCAGCAGAACGGCATGAAGTCGTTCATCGAAAACGGGCCCGGCAAGGCCACTTTCGAAGGGAAATGACGCCTTGACCGACGTGAACGACCCGGCGCCGAACCCGCACGCCACCGCCGAAGAGGTCCAGGCGGCCTACGCCGACCCGAAGCTGGCGAACGTGCTCTACCACGACTGGGAAGCCGGCACCTACGACGAGAAGTGGTCGATCTCGTACGACGAGCGCTGCATCTCCTACGCCACCGACGTGTTCAACGCCGTCGCGGGTGAGGACGGCCAGCCCTACCAGCACGCGATGGAGCTGGGCAGCGGCACCGGCTTCTTCCTGCTGAACCTGATGCAGGGCGGCGTCGCCAAGAAGGGCTCGGTCACCGACCTCTCGCCCGGCATGGTCCAGGTCGCGCTGCGCAACGCCGAGAAGCTCGGCCTCGACGTCGACGGCCGGGTCGCCGACGCCGAGCGCATCCCCTACGACGACAACACGTTCGACCTGGTGGTCGGGCACGCGGTGCTGCACCACATCCCGGACGTCCAGGCGGCGTTCCGCGAGGTGCTGCGCGTGCTCAAGCCGGGCGGCCGGTTCGTCTTCGCGGGCGAGCCGACCAAGATCGGCGACTTCTACGCCCGCAAGCTCGGCCAGTTCACCTGGTTCCTGACGACGCGGGTGACGAAGCTGCCCGCGCTGCGCGGCTGGCGCCGTCCGCAGTCCGAACTGGACGAGTCGTCGCGCGCCGCCGCGCTGGAGGCCGTGGTCGACATCCACACCTTCGACCCGTCGGAGCTGGAGTCGTGGGCCCGCGGCGCCGGCGCCCAGGACGTCCACGCGGTCACCGAGGAGTTCGCCGCCGCCCTCGCGGGCTGGCCGATCCGGACGTTCGAGGCCGCGGTGCCGTCGGAGAAGCTCACCGTGCGCTGGCGGTTGTTCGCCTACCACCTGTGGCTGCGGCTGTCCGCCGTGGACAAGAAGGTGCTGTCGAAGATCCTGCCGCGCGAGCTGTTCTACAACGTGATGATCACCGGGACCAAGCGGCCGTCCTGAATTGGGTTATTCGTTCAGCCTCGGCGACGTCGCCTACCTGCGCTCCGGCGCGGGGGCAGCGGCGCTCGCCGAGGTTTCGGCGCTGCCGCTGACCGACCCGATCGCGTCGGTGGCGGCCGTCCGTCGTCTCGTCGGCGAGGAGCGCGCGGCCGCTGCCCTGGAAACCGTGCTGTTGCGGCGGAAAGCCGTCGGCAAACTGTCCGGTGTGGACTGGCTGTTCACCTCCGACGCGCTCCAGCAGGCGAGCGCGTCGGTCGTGGCGCGCCACCGGGCCGCGCGCTTCGCCGGGCTCGACGTCCACGACGTCACGTGTTCGGTGGGCGCAGACCTCGTCGAGATCGCGCGAGTGGCGCGGCGCACGCTCGGGTCCGATGTGGACCCGGTACGGCTGGAAATGGCCCGCCACAACGGAACCGCCGCGGGGGTCGCGTTCGGCCTCGTCCGCGCCGACGCCCTGCACCCGGTGAGCCGCTCGGGCGTCGTCGTCGCCGATCCGGCGCGGCGGGACTCCGCCGGGCGCCGGGCGTGGAAACCCGCCGACTTCGCGCCGCCGCTGGACGGCCTGGTCGAGGCCTACCCGGGGCGCGCGCTGTCCGTGAAATGCGCCCCTGGCCTCGACTTCGCGCTCACGCCGTGGGCGGAGGAGGTCGAACTGGTGTCCCTGGACGGCCAAGTCCGCGAGTCCTGCCTCTGGCGCGGCCTGGGCACGGGCGTCACCCGCCGGGCGACCGTGCTGCGCTCGGACGGGACACAATGGACGGTCACCGACGCCGAACCGGACGCACTGCCCGCGCGCGAGCCGGGGGAGTGGATCGTCGACCCCGACGGCGCCGTCGTCCGCGCCGGGCTGGTCCGCCACTACGCGGCGCGGCACGGGCTGTGGCAGCTGGACGAACGCATCGCTTACCTGACCGGTGACACGCCGCCGCCGGGCGTGCGGGCCTTCCGCGTCCTGGAGCAGGGGCCGTACAGCGAGAAGACGCTGAAGGCGGTGCTCAAGCGGCACGACGTCGGGCGGCTGGAAATCCTGGTCCGCGGACTCGACGTCGATCCGGACGCGTTGCGGCGCCGACTGAAGCCGCGCGGGGAAGCGGAAGCTTCGGTGGTTTTGACGCGGATCGGCCGCGCGCCGGTGGCTTTTGTTTGCCGGGCCGAGCGCGTGACGTAGGTTCCCCCGGTCGTCAAGTTCCACTGGAGGGTTCCCCGTGTCCGGAAAATGGTCAAACCTCGTCAAGCTCGCCGCCGCCGCGGCCATCGGCGCCACCGTCGCCTCGGGCGCCACCGCGCTGGCCGGCTCGGACGAATCGACCGCCGCGCGCTCGAAGGAGCCCGCCAACATCGGCCAGGTCAAGCTGGACGTCAAGGCCTACTACGGCGACTACGTCGACGCCGCGGGCAAGCACCACTACTCCGACACCAGCCGGTTCGTGAAGGACACCGGCCGGGTCGTCTCGGACGCGAAGCGCTTCCTGCAGCAGCAGCTGGGCCGGGTGAAGAACCCGGCGATCGTGCTCGACGTCGACGACACCTCCGAGGTCACCTACGGCTGGGAGGCCGACAACGACTTCGGCTTCGACCCGGTCAAGCAGCAGCAGGCCATCGACAACGGCACGTTCGTCGCGAACAAGCCGGTGCTGGAGCTGGCCAACTGGGCGGCGCAGCGCGGCGTCGAGGTCTACTTCCTGACCGGCCGCAACGAGCTCCAGGGCCCGCAGTCGCTGAAGAACCTGGCCAACGAGGGTTTCCCGGCCCCGGCGGGCGCGTTCTTCAAGCCGAAGACGACCGCGCCGGACTACCTGCCGTGCGGGCTGACCTGCACCACCGTCCAGTACAAGTCGGGCACGCGGGCGCACATCGAGGCGACCGGCGCGAAGATCGTCCTCAACCTCGGCGACCAGTTCAGCGATCTCGAAGGCGGCCACGCGCTGCGCCCGGTCAAGCTGCCGAACCCGATGTACTACCTGCCCTGATCGCGGAATAACCGCCGGGCCCGGCGTGCTGCTCCCGGTACACGGAACACTCAGGGAGCTGACATGGCGAAGAAGGTTCTGCAGCCGGGCCCGGACCACCCGATCACCGTCGAGCCGACCAAGGCCCGCGTGGTGGTCAAGGCCGGCGGGCGCGTCGTCGCGGACAGCCGCAACGCGTTCACCCTGCAGGAATCCACCTACCCGGCGGTCCAGTACATCCCGCTGGCGGACGTCGACGCGGGCGTGCTGGAGCGGACCGACCACGAGACGTACTGCCCGTACAAGGGCGAGGCGAGCTACTACTCGCTCAACGCCGGTGACGTGCAGGCGGAGAACGCGGTCTGGACGTACGAGAAGCCCTACGACGCGGTCGCGCCGATCAAGGATCACGTCGCGTTCTACCCGAACGTCGTGGATTCGATCGAGCTGGTCGAGGACTGAGCTGGACCTCGACCTGCTGCGCACGTTCCTGGCCGTCCACCGGGCCGGTTCGCTGACCGGCGCGGCACCGTCACTGGGTCTGTCCCAGCCGACGGTGACCGCGCAGGTCAGAGCCCTGGAGGAGCAGCTGGGCCGGCAACTGTTCGTCCGCCGCGCCCGCGGTGTCACGCCGACGTCGGCGGCCGACGAACTGGCCGCCCGGATCGCCCCGCACGTCGACGCCCTGGCTTCGGTGACCGTCGGGGAGGCCGACCCCTTCGCCACACCGGTGCACCTGGCCGGGCCCGCCGAGCTGACGACCGAGCGGGTCCTGCCCGCGCTGGCGGACCTGGTCGCCCGCGGCCTCCGGCTGCGGGTCACCTTCGGCCTGGCCGACGACCTCCTGGCCGGGCTCGCACAGCGGCGTTTCGACCTGGTGGTCTCGACGATCCGCCCGCGCGGCCGCGCCTTCACGGCGACGCCGCTGACCGACGAAGAGTTCGTCCTGGTCGGCGCTCGCGGCTTCACGGGCGACCCCCGAACGGCGCCGCTGGTGGCTTACGCCGAGGACCTGCCCATCATCCGCCGCTACTGGCGTTCGGTGCTGGGCGCGCGTCCGGCGGCGGCCCCGGCGGTCGTCGTCCCTGACCTGCGCGGCGTCCTGGCCTGCGTGATGGCGGGCTTCGGCGTCAGCGTGCTGCCGCGGTACCTCTGCACGGCCGAGCTGGCGTCGGGGGACCTGGTCGCGCTGCTGGAGCCGGAGGAGCCGCCGATCAACACGCTCTTCGCGGTCATCCGGACCGAGCCCTGCCGGGCGGGGCCCGCGGCGGTGCGGGACGCACTGCTCGCGGACGCCGCCCGGTGGTGACTCAGCCGGTGTAGCCGGCGAAGATCTTCGCGAACTCGTACTTCGACTGCGGCACGTTGGTGCACTTGTACAGCGCGCCGGTGCACGCGTTGGCGTCCCGGCCCTGCTCCCAGAACGACAGCATGCCCAGGTGGACCGTCTTCGCGAAGGCCACCAGCGCCTTCGCGTCCTTCTGGTAGAAGATCTCGTTCTGCGAGTCGTTGACGCCGATCATCGGGGTGACGCCGACCTTCTTCCACGCTGCCGCGTCACTCAGCCCGTACAGCGACTTGAGCTGGGCCTGGGTCGCCTTGGCCGCCGAGATGGCCTTTGCGCCCTGGTCGCCGGCGCCCTGGTAGTAGTCCATCGCCATGATGTTGACCAGGTCCAGGTTCACCCCGGCGTTCTTGGCGGCCTTGACGACGTTGAGGCCGTCCGCGGTGAGGCCGTTGGGCAGCACCGGCAGGGTCAGCGAAATCTTCAGCCCGGGGTTGTTGTCCTGGAGGGTCTTCAGGGCCTGGGAGCGGCGGGCGATCGACGTCGGATCCGCGACGGCCGCGCCTTCGATGTCGAAGTCGGCGTACTTGAGGCCGTAGGCCTTGACGACGGCGTCATACTCGGCCGCGACCTGCGCGGCCGTGCTGCAGGCCTGGGCCAGTTCGATGCCGGACGCCCCGCCGAAGGAGATCTTGACGTCGCCGCCCGCGGTGCGGATCTTGGCGATCTCCTCCTTCTGCCACGCCGTGCGCGGGTCGTAGGCGCCGAACCAGCTGGCCTTGCAGCCGTAGGAGTTGACGAACGCGAGCGTGAAACCCTTGACGCCGCTCGCGGCCGACATCGCCGACAGGCTGGGCGTCGGCCACGCACCCATGTCGACGTAGGGGCCGACCGGGATCGGCGAGCCGGCCGCGGCGCCGGCCGGGGTGGCGACCGCGGAGCTCAGCAGGGCGGCGCCGGCCAAGGCGGCCAGCAGGGACTTCAGGCGCATGGGAAACCTCCACGGCTGGAAGCGCGGCGGCGGAAAGTTGTCCTCATTGGTATAGACCATTTACTGTGGTGTGGACCATAGGCTGATCGGGCTACCCCGGTCACGCTGCGCGACGCCGTCCCCGGCCGAGCCACCATTCGGCGGCCAGCAGCGGGAGCACCCAGCCGGTCCACGTGGTGATTCCGGCGATCGCCTGGCCCAGGGCGACTTCGCTGCCGCCGAAGGTCGTGTCCAGCTGCGGCGTCAGCACGATGGCCCAGACCACGCCCCAGATCCGGTTGCTGATGATCGACATGCAGAGCGCGAAGCTGCGGATCATCCAGCGGCGGTGTTCGCCGAACCGGCGTGCCCGCGCCATCCGGTAGCCCTGCACGGTGCAGCCGAACCAGAGCACCGCGAGCAGCACGTTCGACACGGCCCCGACCGGCCCGAACGGCGCCGCGAGCGCGATCACGAACCCGGCGATCGACGCCGGGATCGCACCGGCGAAGACGTAGCCGCGTCCGGTGCGGCGGTGCACCGCCGGGTGTTTCTGCCGCAGCCACGGCCAGATCTGCAGCGCGCAGGTCACCATGGCGACGGTCGCGAAGCCGATGTGCGTAACCAGCACCGGGTAGTACCAGCCGGTGGGGGCCGGGATCCGCGACCGCGCGGGGTCGAGCCCGAGGTAGGGCGGCAGCGAAAAGACCAGGAACGCGGTGACCAGCAGGCCCAGCGGGAACACCCACGGGCGGCGCACCCACGGCTTCGGGCGGCGGACTTCGGTCGTCGTCATGCTTCCCCCTTTATACGGTGTATTCGCACCGTATTGAGACGCCTTCGAGCTCGGCAATCTTCGCCGCCGACATTGGGGGAGTACCCTGAAAGTGTTCTAGGTTCTGCCGGCAACTGTTCTAGTACGGAGTTCCGTGACCGAGGCGCCTTACCTCCGGATCGCGGCGGAGCTGCGCCGCCGGATCACCGCGGGCGAGCTGCGGCCGGGCGAGCGCGTCCCGTCGACCCGGGCCCTGGTCCGCGAGTGGGGAGTCGCGATGGCGACGGCGGCGAAGGCGTTGTCCGCGCTGGGCGAGCAGGGCTGGGTGCGCGCGGTCCCGGGCAGCGGCACGGTCGTCGCGGACCGGACGCCGGTCAAGCCGCCGCTGGGCCGGGACGCGCTGGTGCGCGCGGCCATCGACCTGGCCGACGCCGAAGGCCTGGCGGCGCTGTCGATGCGGCGGCTGGCGGCCGGGCTGGGTGTCGGCCCGATGGCGCTGTACCGGCACGTGCCGGACAAGGAGGAGCTGCTCCGGCTGATGGCCGACGTCGCGCTCGGGGAGGCGGAGCTGCCGGAGCCGGGCCCGGTGCCGTGGCGGCCGCGTCTCGAACTCGCCGCCCGCGCGCAGTGGCGCGCGTACCGCCGTCACCCGTGGCTGGCGCCGATCCTGCTCAATTCCCTGGTGCGCCCGCCGGTCCTGGCGGCGGGCCTGCGCCTGGTCGACTGGTCGCTGCGAGCGCTGGCCGGAACCGGCTTGAAGCGGCGGGTGAAGCTGCAGGTGATCATGACGCTCAACGGCTGGGTCGGCGGGCTGGCGGTGAGCAACGCGTTCGAAATCCAGGCGGAGCAGGACACGGGCATCACGGGCGACCAGCGCCTGGAGGCGGACATGGCGCTGCTGACGCGGTTCCTCGATTCGGGCCGGTTCCCGACGCTGACCGAGGTGATGACCGGCGTCGAGGACGTCGGCCTGGACGAGGCGTTCGAGTTCGGCTTGCGGCGCCAGCTCGACGGGATCGCCGTCCTGCTGGGCGAACACTAGACTGACGGCGGTGCTGATCACCACGGAGAGGCTCACGCTGCACGCGTGGTCCGAAGAGTTCTTCGACGACTTGTTCGCGCTGGCCCAGCTGCCCGAGACGGTCCGCTACGTGGGGACGGGCGAGCCGTGGAGCCACGAGTACACGCTGGCCAAGCACCGCGCGACGTTGGCGCACTGGGCCTCGCACGGCTTCGGCTGGTTCGCGGTCTCGGCGGCACCGGGATCGTTCGACGGAGTGGTGTCGTTGGTGCGCCGCACGGCCACGGAGTCGGGCCTCGGCCTGCCGGCGGTGGAGATGGGCTGGTGGATAGCGCCGTCGGGCTGGGGCCGCGGGTATGCGACGGAAGCGACTGCGGCGGTGCGGGACAGGGCGTTCGAGGCGGGCTGGGCGGATCGGCTGCTGGCGGTGTACGAGCCGGTGAACAGGCCCTCGGCCCGGGTGGTCGAAAAGCTGGGGTTTTCGGTGCACAGCAAGTTCGTGCTCGACGGGCGGGTGGAGCAGCGGGCGGTTCTGGACCGCCCGCGCTGAGCCCTGTCAGACGGTCGCCGGCACTGGCCCCACCCACCGATGCACCGCTTCCGCCAGCCCGGCGTCGCCCTCGCCGGGGGTGCCCACCCAGGCGACGTGCCCGTCGGGCCGCAGCAGCACCGCGTCGATGTCCGAAGTGGACGGACTGGCCGCGGCGACCACCTCCACCGCGGCCGACCAGGCCGCGAACGACCCCGTCAGGTCCAGCAGGACCGGCCGCCCGGCGTGCAGGAACGCCGCCAACCGCGTGTCCACCCCCGAAACCCGCAGCGGCACGTCCGGCGCCAGCCGCCCTAGCCACGGGTGCCCACCCGGCTCGTAGCACGCGTCCAGCCCCGTGATGATCTCCGCCAGCGCGCGGTTCCCCGCCGGGTGCGCCGCCACGCGCCGCAGCAAGTCCGCCCACGGCTCCTCGCCGGCTTCCTCCACGGCCACCTGGGCCCGCGTGTTCGCCAGGATCCGCTCGCCCGCCGCGTGCCGCTCGGCGTGGTAGGTGTCCAGCAGGCCCTCCGGTGCGGTCCCGTGCACCGTCGCCGCCAGCTTCCAGCCGAGGTTGAACGCGTCGTCGAGCGCGACGTTCACGCCGATCGCCCCGGCCGGCGGGTGGATGTGGGCCGCGTCGCCCGCCAGGAGCACCCGGCCTTCGCGGTACTTCGACGCCAGGCGGGCCGCGTCGCCGAACCGGCTCAGCCAGCGGGGCGCGCTCAGCTCGACGTGGCGGCCGAGGACCGCGTCCACCTGCGCCTGCAACCGCTCCAGCGTCACCGGCGTGTCCTTGTCCGACGGCGGGTCGTCCTCCCGGACCACGATCCGCACGTACCCCGGCCGCGGGATCACGAACACGCTCCGCCCGTCCGGGCCCGTCGAAGGACCGTACGGCAGGTCGCATTCGACGTCGCCGAGCAGCGCGTACCAGCGGGCGTCCACGCCGGGGAAATCGATGCCCGCCTGCTTGCGCACCGTGCTGCGGCCGCCGTCGCAGCCGACGAGGAAGCGTGCGTGGATCGCCCGGCCGAAGCGTCCATTGTGGACCACGGTGGCGACGCCGTCCGCGGACTGGCTGAACGAGCGCACGTCGTGGCCGCGCAGGATTTCGGCGCCCAGTTCGCGGGCCCGGGCCTCCAGGACCTCTTCGACGCGCGTCTGCGGGATGCCCAGCGAGAACGGGTGGTCGGTCGCGGTGCCGTCGAGCAGCAGCGGCCCGGGCAGGCCGGTGACCGGCGCGTGCGGCACCCGGTGCCCCTCGGCCACCAGGCTTTCGGCGAGGCCACGGCGGTGCAGCAGGTCCAGCGCCCGCGCGTTCAGGTTGAAGCCGCGGCAGTACGGCGGCCGCTCCGGCCGGCGTTCGACGATCGTGGTGCGGACGCCGGCCAGCGCCAGTTCCGCGGCGAGCAGCAGGCCGGCCGGACCGGCACCGGCGATGAGGACATCGGGATCGGACACGGTTTTTCCCCTCAGGAGTGTTCGGGCCACGGCAGCGAGCCGGACCGGATTTCGGCCGCCGTGCGGCGGGCCCAGTCGAGCTCGGCCTGCCAGGCGTGCCGGACGAACTCGACCTCGATCATGAACAGCCGCGGCGCGCCCTTGCCGACCGTTTCGGCCAGCGCCGTCTCCGCGCCTTCGATGCGTTCGGCGAGGTGGCGGGCGCGTTCCTCCAGCGCGTCGGCGGCGCGCTCCGGGCCCAACGCGCCGAGGTAGCTCACCGCCGCGACGAACTTCGGGTACTCCGCGACCGGCTCGCGGACCAGTTCGTCGAGCCAGGCGACGAACTCCTGGCGCCCGAGTTCGGTGTGCGCGTAGACGGTCCGCTCCGGCCGGTTGCCCTCCCGGACCGTCTCGACGGGCTCGATCCAGCGATGCTTCGCCAGCGACTCCACGGTGTCGTAGAGCGAACCCGGGTTGATCTTGAACGTCGAGCCCTTGTAGCGCTCGCGCAGCGTGGACGCCATTTCGTACGGGTGCATCGGGCGTTCCAGCAGCAGGCCGAGCAGGGCCAGCGCGAGGGTGTTGCGGATCTTGCGTGGCACTAGTCGCTCCCTATTAGTCGGAACCGACTATACGGCCGTCGTCAAGTCAGGTTGCCGACGCAGGTACGCAGGAGGTCGGCCAGGTAGCGCCGCTGGTCGGCCGACAGGTCGCCGAGCATCTGCAGTTCGACCTGCGTGATGAGGTCTTCGGCGGCGGCCAGCTGGGTGCGTCCCGCCGGGGTCAGCGTCACCGGGCGGGCCCGGCCGCTGCTCGCCTGCTCGGCGACGGTGACCAGACCGGCCGACCGCAGGCCACCCAGGACGTCCCGCAGCGACTGCCGCGTGACGAAGGTGATCCGGGCGAGCTCCGCCGACGACGCGCCGGGGTGGTCGTCGAGCGCGCGCAGCACGGCGTACTGCGACATCGACAGGCCCAGCGGGCGCAGCCGGTCGGTGCAGGCCTGGTGCAGGGCCTGCTGGGCGCGTTTGAGCAGGTAGCCGGGCCGGTCGCCGGTCGAGGGTTCGCTCATGACAGGAACCTTACGCGTCGGTAAGGACCCTGACACGGTGGCTAGAAGCGCGTGTGGTCCAGCCAGTGGCGCAACAGCGCCGCGTCACCCGACACGGTGAGCCGCGGGTCGTCCGCGGCGATGCGCCGGGTCAGCGCGAGCAGCAGGTCGGCCGCGCGGCCCTCGACGACGACGTCAGCCTCGGTTCCCTCGGCCACCTCCACCCCCGACGACGTCCGCCGGACGAGCCAGCCGAGCCCGGGCTCGGTGGAGCGGAACAGCAGCGTCTCGCCGGTGCCCCGCAGCGACGCCCGGTCCAGCGCCGGGTGCGGCTGACGCGCGAAGACGGCCACGAGTCCCAGGCCCTCGGCGATGCCGTCCGCGGCGAGATCGGCATCGACGTCGTACGGCCTGCCTGTCGCGAAGGCGGCGTCCGCGCGGTGGACGACCGTCTCGTGGGTCAGCCGCCGCGTCCAGAACCCGGCGCGCCGATCGGGGGTCCACGTCGACGTCGGGGTTTCGGCGCCGACCTCGGCCACGGCGGCGACGAGCCGTTCCGCGCCGTCGTGCAGCCAGCCGCCGAGGGCCTCGAACGCGGGCGGGTCGTCGATCGTGACGGCCTCGAACGGCACGTAACCCGTCGGCCGGCTCGCGATGATGGCGGCGGACTTGTGGTAGGCGACCCCGACGTGACAGGCCAGGTCCCGCAGTGTCCACTCCGGACACGTCGGGACCCGCGTGTCCGCTGCGGCGCCCGCGATCGCCGTCCCGAACCGGTCCGCTTCGGCGACGAGGGCATCGGCCAGCCGGTCGTGGCTCAAGGAATGCACCTCGCCACGGTAGACCGGGCGACGGCGGCCGTGGGGTCGTGATCGGCTGCCCCGAAGGCGGCCTCCCCGGACCTGGACGGCCGTCTCGGCGCGGGCCAAGATCCGTAGGGTGGCGGGGTGACTGGGGAATTGAAACGCGCTCGGCTCGGGGTTTCCGTCGTGTTCGCGGTGTGCGGCGCCGCGTTCGCGACCTGGCTGGCCCGGGTGCCCGCGGTGCAGGGACGGCTCGGGCTGAGCACCGGCGAGCTGGCGACCGGGCTGTTCGGCCTCGCCGCCGGATCGGTCCTCGCGCTGCTGGCCGCGGGCGCACTGCTCACCCGGATCGGCAGCCGGGCGGCCGTCGTGCTCGGGGCGGTGGTGCTGTGCGCGGGGCTGCCGTTGGTCGCGCTCGCGTGGTCGGCCCCGGTGTTCTTCGCCGCGCTCGTCGTGCTGGGCGTGGGCAACAGCCTGCTCGACGTCGCGATGAACGCCCACGCGGCCCGCGTCGAGGAGGGCTACGGCCGCCCGATCTTCGCGGGCTTCCACGCCTTCTGGAACATCGGCGGCCTGGCGGGTTCGGGCGTCGACGCGCTGATGGAGGCCCTGCACGTCCCGGTGACGGTGCACTTCCCGGTGGCGGGCGCGGTGCTGCTCGCGCTCGCGCTGTGGGCGGCCCGCACCCGGTTCCTCGCCGGCGCCGACCGCGGCCAGGGCGACGCGGCCTTCGCGTGGCCGAGCCGGGCGCTGGTGCCGCTGGGCGTGATCGCGTTCTGCGGCTTCGTCGCCGAAGGAGCGGTCAACAGCTGGAGCGCGGTGTACCTCGCCGACGTCACCGGCGCGACGCCCGCACTCGCCTCGCTGGGTTATTTCGCCTTCTCGGGAACGATGATCGCGGTCCGTCTGGTCGCCGACCGCGTGGTGGCACGCACGGGCCCGGTCCGTTTCGTCCGCGTGGCGGCCGCGATCGCGGTGCTGGGCTTCGCCGTGGTCCTCGCGGCGCCGTGGCCGATCGCGGTGGTGTTCGGCTTCGCGGTCGTCGGGCTCGGCGTGGCCGGGATCGTGCCGATCGCGTGGAGCGTGGCGAGCCGCAAGCAGGCGGACGCCCCGGGCCGGGCGGTCGCTGCGGTCGCGGCCTGCGGGTACGTGGGCTTCCTGGTGGAGCCGGCGCTGGTGGGCGCACTCGCGACGAGTGTCGGCTTGCACTGGGCCCTGTCGTCGGCGGTCGCGGTCACCTTGGGGATCGTCTTCCTGGCGCCCTCGCTGCGGGAACCGGCGTTCACGCGGGCCGGTCCGGCCTAAGCTCACGAGGTGGAGAAGGCCATCCCGATCGACCGGGTGCTGGGCCACACGCCCGCCACGGACGGTCGGATCACCATCGAGCAACTGGCGTTCGGCTTGCTGACCGCGGGCGCGAGCGTCGCCCTGCGGGTGCTGACGGAGCTGGGCGAGGACCCGGCCACGCTGGCGGACCGGTTCCGGCCCCCACCCGACCCGGAACCCTTCACCCCCGAGTCCTTCATGCGGGCGATGGAGGAGCGAAACCGCGCAGAGCTGACCCCGGAGGCCCGGGCCCTGGTCGATCGCGTCCGCGACGAGAAGGACTGCACCCCATCGCTCCTGCTGGCGCTCGCCGAGGCAGGCGTGGTGCCGGTCTCGCCGGACGACGTCCGGAACCAGTTCGAGAAGTGGGGCGTGGAACCCGAGCCCCTGTTCCCGCCGGACATCCGGAAGCTGAACACGCTGATCGCGTACGCGCGGGAGTGGAAGCGGAAAGCCGTCGACGCGGACCTCTACGAGCGAGCCTCCGAGCTCCGGACCCGCGAGCGCGCGGCGATGGGCCGTCGCGCGGAACTCCTGACGGAATGGGCCGGCGAAGCCGAGCTGGTGGCCATGGTGGAAGAAATCGAGAGCCTCCGCGCCACGGTCCGCCGTCTGCGCGGCGAGGCTCAGCAGGCGCCCTGAACACCGCCGCGGCACGCCTCGGGAACCGCTCGCCGATCAAGGTTCTGCCGGGACACGCGGGCGGCGACGAGCAAGAAGAAGCACTCGCCACCGCCCGCACGCACGGGATGAGCCCGGTGCAGGTCCGCCTCGCGTGAGCCAGCCCGCCTCGACGCCCTGCACCCGGCCTCACCGCAGCGGTGAGCCGAACCAGCGGGCGAGGTGGTCGTCCAGGTCCCGTTGGTCGTCGCCGATCCAGGCGACGTGACCGTCGGGACGCAGCAGGACGCCCGGAACGTCGAGGGCCGCGGTGGGGTCCGCGAGGTGGTCGACCCGGTCCGCCCAGCCGCCGGCGGTGAGACGTTCGGTGCGGTCCAGCAGCAGCCCGCGGCCGCCGCGCAGCCGGTCGTAGAGGCGGCCCTGCTTGACGTCGATGTCGCGCAGCCGCCGGCCGAGCAAGTCGGGGCCCTCGCCGAAGTCGTAGCGGATGTCGATCGCGGCGATCTTCTCGATCAGGTGACGGTTGACCACGTCGAGGTCCATCAATTCGGCGAGCAGCCGGCGCACGGCCTGCGGCCCCGGTCCGGGGGAGGTCAGTTCCATCTGAGCCCGCGTGTTGTCGAGGACGGCCTCGGCGACCGGCTGCCGTTCGGCCTGGTAGGTGTCCAGCAGCGGCTCCGGCGCCCAGCCGCGGACCTGCGCGGCCAGTTTCCAGCCGAGGTTGAAGGCGTCCTGGATGCCGAGGTTCAGGCCCTGCCCGCCGGTGGGCGGGTGGATGTGCGCGGCGTCGCCGGCCAGCAGCACCCGCCCGGCCAAGTACCGCTCGGCGAGCCGGGTGGCGTCGCCAAATCGCGACAACCAGCGCGGGGAGTGCACCCCGAAGTCGGTGCCGGCGACGGCCCGCAGCTGTTGTCGAAAATCGTCCAGGGTGGGTTCCGTCGCCCGATCGGCCACGCCCGCGGCGGGGACGACGACGCTGTAGACGCCTTCGCCGAAGGGCCGGAGCCAGAACCGCTTGTGGATCTCCCCGACCTCGGCCACCTTGGCGGCGATCTCCGCCGGCGGCGCGCTCACCGCCATTTCGCCCATCAGCGTCTCGGTCCGCGACGGCTCGCCGGGGAAGCCGATGCCGCTCAGCTTGCGCACCGTGCTGCGCCCGCCGTCACAGCCGACGAGGTAGCGCGCCCGGACGCGTTCGCCGTCGACGAGCTCGACGGTCACGCCGTCGTCGTCTTGCCGGAAATCGACCACGGCCGCGCCGTGCCGGACCTCGGCGCCGAGGCCGATCGCGTGTTCTTCGAGAATCCGAACGATCACCGGCTGCGGGATGCCCAGCAGGTAGGCGTGCGCGGAATCGAGGTCCCGCGGCGCGGGCTTCGGGATGGCGGCGAAGAACCCGCCGGCCGGCCGCTGCCGCCCGTGTTCGAGGAGGCGGTCCAGCAGGCCGCGCATGGCCATCAGTTCGAGACTGCGGACGTGCAGCCCGACGATACGGACGAACGACGCGGGTTCGGTGTCCTGTTCCAGGACGAGGACGCGTACGTCGTGCAGCCGCAGCTCGGCGGCCAGCGTCGCGCCGGTCGGCCCGCAGCCGGCGATGATCACGTCGAACGAAGGGGGCGAAGAGTCCATGGTGGTGCCTTTCGGGAGTGCCTCTGTCCGGCGCTCCCGGCGACACCTACGTCAATCGCCCGGCCGTGACTGGAGGGGGAGCACCCACATCGATCCAGCGTTCATGGGTCTCACCTCCTCGGGCGGTGTCACGGTCCCCGGCAAGCTACAAGCCCGGCCGTGACCCCGTCCAATTATTTTGTCGCCTGCGCGACCACGCCCTGGTCAGGCTGTCGGCCGGCCCGCTCCCGCGTAGTCGTCGCCGTCCCGGCGGTAGGAGTGGACCTGCACCGCCTGCCCGGTCTGCGGTGCGTCGATCATCTGCTGGTTGCCGATGTAGAGACCGACGTGGTGGATCTTCGTCGCCGGCTCGCCGTAGAAGATGAGGTCGCCCAGCTGCGGGTCGGTCACGTGCGGCACGCTGCGGAACTGCGTGTCGGCCGTGCGCATCAGCTTGATCCCCGCGCTCCCGTACGCCGCCGTCGTCAGGCCCGAGCAGTCGAAGCCCGGGTCGCTGCCGCCGGTGCCGTTGCCGCCCCAGATGTAGGGGAGGCCGATCTTGTCGATCGCGAAGTTGACCGCGCTGAGCACCGCCGGGTTCGGCGGCGTCGCGCCCTGGCCGACCGTGCCGTAGACGTTGACTGTGGCCAGCGTCCGGTGCAGGAACAGCGGCGCCGCCTGCAGCGTGCTGACCGAGTTCCACCACGTCTGGCCCTGGGACAGGTCGTGGCCGTCGGCGCACAGCGCGCGGCCCGTGGTCAGCGCCGCGTCGTCGATATTTTGGACATCGGGTTTCCCGCCGGACGCGCTCGCCTGGTACTTGCCCCAGACCGCCGGGGCGAGCTGCATCGGCCCGGCGGCGTTCGCCGTCGAGACGACCTTGTTGTAGAAGTCGCGCACCTCGATCGTGCCGAGCGGCTTGTCCAGGACCCCGGTGGTGCCGAACTGCCCGCCCTGCGCCCGGCCGTGGTCCGTGGTCACTTTTCCGACCGCGGCCAGCGTGACCCACGAAAGGTGACACCCGGGGACGTCCTTGCTCAGCTTCGTCGTCGCCTTCGCGTAGCCGACCATCGCACGCAACGGGACGTCGAGCCACTGGCTGGTCTTCGACGCCCAGGCGTCGAACTCGCTCGCTTCGGGCACCTTCGGTGGCGTCGAGGTCTGCGGGGGCGCGGTCGTCGGCGGCTTGGACGTCGTCGGCTTGGCGGACGTCGGCGACGCCGTCGCGGCGGCGTTCGTGGTCTCCTGCTGCTTCGGCGCGAGCAGGATGCCGGCCACCAGGGCCCCCGCGACGACGACCACCGCCGCGATCACGACCACGGGCTTCCGCCGGCGAGGCCTGGGCGCGTCCGCCTCGGTCTCGGTGTCGGCCGGGACGACCTCGGGCTCCTCGTCGCTCACCGGGCCGCTCCGGTGAGCCGGTCGAGGACGAAGCCGCGCAGGCCGTCGAGGTCGGTGTCCATCGCGACCTCGATCGGGCGGCCGGGGGAGAACTGCGGATCGTCTTCGCCGAGCCGTCGCCGATCGACCAGGGTCTGGCCGCGCGCCGGGCCGAGGCCGCAGTCGACGTCGACCCGGTAGGTCTCGGTGTGCAGGATGCCCGGCGAAATCGCCTCGGCGACCGCGACGGCGTCGTGCATGACCATCCGGTCCTCGCCGAACACGCGCGTGTAGTGCTGCCGGTAGGTCGAGGTCAGCCCTTCGAGGGTGGCGCCGACGGACCCCGACGACGCGAGCTTTGCCAGCCATTCGCCGTCGACGGCGCAGCGGTGCGTGAGGTCCAGCGGGACCAGCACGACCGGGACGTCCTCCTCGACCAGCACCCGCCGGGCCGCCTCGGGGTCGCTCCAGATGTTGAATTCGGCGGCGGTCGTGCTGTTGCCGAACGTCACGCCACCACCCATGATCACCAGCCGTGCGATCTTCGCCGCCGCGCCCGGGTGGGCCGCGAGCAGCGCGGCGATGTTCGTCAGCGGCCCGATCGGGGCGATGGTCACCGGCTCGTCGGCGGCTTCGAGCAGGTCGAGCATCAGCCGGACGGCGTCCCGTTCCTCCAGCGGACGGCTCGCCTCGGGCAGCGTGTAGGAGTGGCCGGACAGGCCGTCGCCGCCGTGGACCTCTTTCGCGTCACGCGGCTTGGAGTAGACGAGCGGCCGCGCCGCCCCGGCGGCGACGGGCACGTCGTCGCGGCCGAACAGCGCCAGCAGCCGGCGCGCGTTCGACGTCGTGCGGTCGAGGGGGACGTTGCCGAACACCGACGTCACACCGAGGAGGTCGACGTCCGGGGACAGCGCCGCCAGCGCGATCGCCAGCGCGTCGTCGACGCCGGGGTCGGTGTCGATGATCAGCTTCGTGCCCATCCAGCTCCCCTTGCCTGCGAACCCGTCCCGCACACAGGTTACGGTCACGGGCATGACGTCGATGTGGGGTGCGCCCGCGCTGTCGCGGGTGCGGGCCTGGCGCCGTGCCCGGCAGGACCCGCGGCAGGCGAAGTTCCTGACCGCCGACTCGCTGCGCTGGGTGCTGCGCAACCGCGCCTACACGCCGTGGTACCTGGTCCGGTACTACCGGCTGCTCAAGTTCCGGCTCGCCAACCCGCACATCATCCTGCGGGGGATGCTCTTCCTCGGGAAGGACGTCGAGATCCACTGCCGCCCCGGCTACGGGCGCCTGGAGATCGGCCGCTGGGTCCACATCGGCGACGGCAACGCCATCCGCTGCCACGAGGGCTCGTTGCGGATCGGCGACAAGTCCGTGTTCGGTCGCCAGAACGTGATCAACTGCTACCTCGACATCGAGCTCGGCGCGGCCACGCTGGTCGCCGACTGGGTGTATATCTGTGACTTCGATCACGTCATTTCGGACATCCACGTGCCGATCAAGGACCAGGGCATCGTGAAGTCCCCGGTCCGGATCGGCCCGGACACCTGGCTCGGCACCAAGGTCAGCGTCCTGAAGGGCACCCGCATCGGCCGCGGCAGCGTGCTCGGCGCGCACGCGGTCGTCCGTGGTGACATTCCGGACTACTCGATCGCGGTCGGCGCGCCGGCCCGCGTGGTCCGTAACCGCGAAGACGACTACGCGGCCGACGCCGCCCGTCGCGAGGCTGTCGCGGACATGGCCCGGAAGGCGAACAAGGCCCTGCAGAAGACCCTCGGCGAGCAGTAGGACCCTTCGGGCCGCGTGGTCGTTTCGGCGACAACGCGGCGCCGCGGGTGGACCTCGTTCTTCGGGAGCTGCCTCGCGCCGGCCTCCTCGGTTCCGCCGGGGCCGCGCCAGTGCGTCGAGGGCGGCCGCGCCTTTCAGGCGTCTGAACTGCTGTTTTCCGGGTGGTCGAAAATCGGCCACGCGTGTTTCCCGGCCGTTCGGCGGCGATCCTCGGCTGATCGGCCGATCTCCACCACCCCGGACCCCGGAAGCCTGGGGCCCATGTCGATCACCCGGTTCGCCGTCCCGCTGCTCGCCGTCGCGGCGCTGTTGTCCGCCGTCCCCGCGGTCGCCACCGCGAGCCCGCTCTCCTGGCGGCTCTGCGCCGAGGTCGCGAACGGCTGGGACCCCGACGACCACCGCACCGAATGCACGCTGGTCCCGGTCCCGGTGGACTACGCCGACCCCGGTGGTCAGAAAATCGACATCGCCGTCAGCCGCATCCGGGCGACCGGGACGCGGACCGGCGCGGTGCTCCTCAACCCCGGCGGTCCCGGCCAGTCCGGTCTCACCATGCCCCGCAGCATCGCCGACAGTCGCGCCGGCGGCCTCGGCGTCCACCACGACCTCGTCGGGTTCGACCCGCGCGGTGTCGGCTACAGCGCCGACCTGCCGTGCCCGGTCGAGTTCCCCGAGCTGGCCCCGGGCGCCGTCGACAAGGAGAAGGCCCGCGAAGCCGCCGAACGCGCCGCCGCCGTCAACCGGCAGTGCGTCGACGCCCACCCGGCCTTCGTCCGAAATCTGACCACGCCGACGATCGCCCGCGACCTGGATCGCATCCGCGTCGCGCTCGGCGAGGACAAGATCGGCTACTACGGCGTCTCGTGGGGGACCGCGCTCGGCGCGCAGTACCGGTCGCTCTTCGACGACCACGTCGACCGGATGCTGCTCGACTCCGTCATCTCGCCGGACCTGGATGTCACCGCAATGGACGACGGCCAGGCGACCGCGGGCGAGAACACCTTCCACGACTTCGCGGCGTGGATCGCCAGGTACGACGCCATTTACCGATTCGGGACCACGGAGCCCGCCGTCGCCAAAGCGCTGCTCGGCCTGCGGGACCGGCACGGCGCGACCGTCAACGACCTGCTCGCCGGCCCCCGCCGTGACTGGGCCCGCTCGGCGAAGCAGCTCGCCGCCATCCGCGACGGCGGCCGGCCCGTCGTCGCAAAAACGACAACAGGCGGCCTGGGCTGGGACGGCGAGCCGTACGCGTTCAACCACTTCCAGCAGACGGCGCTGCTCTGCAACGAGTCACCGAGCCCCCGGGACTTCGAGACCGTCTGGCAGCACCGCCTCGACCGGATGAAACGCCTCCCGGTCGCCGGCGGCTACGGCTTCTACGAACAGCTCTGCATCGGCTGGCCCCTGGCCGCCCGGCCGTGGATGTTCGAAAAAGGAACAAGCCCGCTGCAGCTCGCCGGCCACGTCTCCGAGCCCATCACCCCGATCGGCTGGGCGCTCGCGATGCAGCAGCGGATCGGCGGCGCGCTCATGACCATCGAGGACGACGTCCACGGCTCGCTGTCGTCGCTGCCCTGCGCCGACGCCGTGGTCACTTTCTTCGACACGGGCAAGACGACCTCGGCGTCGTGCCCGGGGGCGCCGATCCCGGCGCCGTGAGTCAGACGCGGGCCCGCAGCTGGTCGCGGACCTCCATCAGCGCGAAGCCGAGCAGGTTCAGCCCGCGCCAGTAGTCCGGTTTGGTCGCGTTCTTCTCCTCGCGCGCGAGGCCGGTGCCCCAGACGAGGTCCTTCTTGGACGCCTCGACGAGCACCGCGTCCCCGGTTCCCAGCAGGAACCGGCGCAGGTCGCGGTGTTGCCGGAATTTGGCCAGGTTGCCGTCGACGACGATGTCGAACCGGTGCCGCTCCCAGGTGGCGGCGTCGAACCCGGCGACCTCGCGGCCGAGCACCTTCGCCGTCTTCGGGTCGGGCGTCGACCGGATCAGCTCGGCCTTCTCGACATCGCCGAACAACAGCGCCTTGCCCGCCATCATGTAGTGCTCGGCGGTCGGGTAGACGACGCCGTCGGCCTCGAACGGGTCGGCCCACCACTGGCTCAGGCAGCTCGCCGTGACCCGCCCGGACTTCGAGGGCGTGTGCCCGTAGAACAGCAGGTACTCGGGCTCCGCACCCTCGTGGACTTTTTCGCGCAACGCCTCGACACTGCGGACACCGTCGACCTTCACCATCCGCCTAGTGGACCACGTCCTCAGAGCAGGAAGTGGAACAGGGGGCTGCCCGGCTCGATCCGCTCCACCTGCAGCGGGCTCGCGTCCATCCGGGCCAGCAGCCCGGGCAGGTCGGCCGCCCGGGCGATCTCGATGCCGACCAGCGCCGGACCCATCTCGCGGTTGGTCCGCTTCACGTACTCGAAGCGCGTGATGTCATCTTCGGGCCCGAGGACCTGCTCGAGGAACCGCCGCAGCGCGCCCGGCTCCTGCGGGAACCCGACGAGGAAGTAGTGCTTCAGCCCCTCGTGCATCAGCGAGCGCTCGAGGATCTCGCTGTACCGGCTTACGTCGTTGTTGCCGCCGGAGACCAGGCAGACGACGGTCTGGCCGGGCTCGACCTCGACGACCGTGCCGAGCGACGCCGCGGCGAGCGCGCCCGCGGGTTCGGCGATGATCCCGTCCGACTGGTACATCGCGAGCATCTCGGTGCACACCGCGCCCTCGGCGACCGCGGTCAGCTCGGCGCCGCTTTCGCGGATCAGGGGGTAGGTGACCGCGCCGGCCTCGCGGACGGCGGCGCCGTCGACGAACGAGTCGAGCTCCGGCAGCCGCACCGGCTGCCCGGCTTCGAGGGCCGCGGCCATGCAGGCCGCGCCCGCGGGCTCGACGCCGACGATCCGGACGTCGGGATGCCGCTCGCGCAGCCAGCTGCCGACCCCGGCGAGCAGCCCGCCGCCGCCGACGGGCACGACCACGACGTCGGGCACGAAGCCGAGCTGCTCCACGACCTCGAGCGCGACCGTGCCCTGACCGGCGACCGTGCGGACGTCGTCGAACGCGGGCACCAGGGTCGCGCCGGTGCGCTGGGCGTCCTCGTTGGCCGCGGCGAAGGCGTCTTCGTACGTTTCTCCGACAACGATGACCTCGATGTGCGCGCCGCCGAGCGTCGCGATGCGCTCGCGCTTCTGCCGCGGCGTGGTCCCGGGGACGTACACGCGGCCGGTGGCGCCGAGCCGGCGGCACGCGTACGCGACGCCCTGGGCGTGGTTGCCGGCGCTGGCGCAAACGACGCCTCTCGCGCGGACGTCCTCGTCGAGCTGGACGATGAAGTTGTACGCGCCGCGGATCTTGTACGACCGGACGGTCTGCAGGTCCTCGCGCTTCACCCAGACCTGCGCGTCCACCCGGGACGACAGCCGGGCGCTCGGCTCCAGCGGCGTCCGGGTCACCACCCCGGCCAGCCGCTCGGCGGCCTTTTCGATGGTCGCCGCGGTCACCGTGTCGATGTCGTGCACCCCGGTGAATCTACGACTCGGGCGTCCCGGGCAACCGGCCGGGCCTCCGGGCGCATCAGAGGGGTGTCGAACGAGATGGGGGGCGCCGATGGACGCCGGATTCACCGAGTACGTGACCGCGCGGGCGGGATGGCTGCGCAAGGTCGCGTACTTGCTCTGCGGCGACTGGCACCGGGCCGACGACCTGGTCCAGTCGGCGGTCACCCGGCTCTACGCGAACTGGCCGCGGGCCTCCCGCGCCGACAACGTCGACGGCTACGTGCGCCGCACGCTGGTCAACACGTTCCTGGCCGAACAGCGCACGTCGTGGTGGCGGCGGGTGGATTTGCGTGAAAACGACCAGGACCCGCCCGCGCCCGGTTTGGACGTCGAACTGGCCCTCGATCTGCGGGCGGCCCTGGAACGGCTGCCGGCCCGCCAGCGGGCGACCGTCGTCCTGCGCTACTTCTGCGACCTCCCGGTCGCGGAGACCGCGCGGGCGCTGGGCTGTTCCGAAGGCACCGTCAAGAGCCAGACCGCGAAGGCCGTGAACGCGCTGCGCGAGCTGCTGGGCGAACCGATCCGGGAGGGACGAGCATGACCGACCACGAGCTGGCCACCAAGCTGAAGGAACTGGCCGACACGCCTGCCCCACCGCCCCGGATCGACCTCGACCGTGCGCGCCGGGTCGGCGGACGCCGTCGCCGTCTGCGGACCACCGCGCTGGTCCTCGGCTGTGCCGCGGTCGTGACGGCCGGCGGCGTGACGGCGGTGTCGCTGTTCCGGCCGGTCCCGCCGCCGGCGACCACGTCGGCGACCACGCCGGTGGCCACCGTACCCTCGCCCACGTCCGTCACGCCGGCGCCCACCGACAACCCGATGGTGGCGAAGGCGAGCTTCGGCTGGGTGCCCGAGCAGATCAAGGGCGTCGAGTACGCCGTGGGCGCGCACGGCGACACCGTGCTGGCCGTCGGCCAGGGCGAGCTGGCGCCGATGATCTGGTTGTCGATTTACGACCAGGACCCACCCCTCCCGCACAACCTGGGCGGGCAGCCGACCCGGATCCCGGTCCGGATCGGCGACCGCGACGGCTACTGGCTCACCACCGACCCGGCCGACCCGCTGAACCACGGGAACGCCTACCTGCAGTGGCAGGCCCCGGACGGCCGGTGGGCCCGCCTGAACGCGTACTACCTCGCGGTCCCGGACCTGCAGCAGGTGCTGACGCGGGTCGCCGGTGACGTCAGGTTCGGCACCCGGGCGGTGCCCCTGCCGCTGCACATCACCGGCCTGCCGGGCACGTTCCACCTCGGCGACGGTTACCTGCGGCGCCGCGCCGACCAGGACGGCGTCCCGTGGCGGCTGGTGCTGCAGTACACGTCGGACGGCGCGCTGGTCACGATCAACGTCTCGCCGCCCGGCGGCCCCATCGACGGCCTCGGCGAACCGCAGTGCGTGACGAGGAACGGGCTGAAGGCCTGCGTTTCGTTCGACCAGCCGAAGATCAGCGGCATCACCGCGAAGGAACTCCTGAGCCGGATCACCGTGCTCGGCCCGGACGAGGCGAAGTGGACCACGCACGTGATCGGGTGATCAGCGCGGCGGCGCCTGCGTGTGCTCGGTCCAGCGGGTCCCGTCCCACCAGCGCAGGACGCCGCTGGCGCCCGGGTGGGCGTACCAGCCGGGCGGCGGCCCCTGGCGCGAGGCCGGCTGGGCGGTCACCGGCGCGGGGTAGGCGTTGCCGCGGCTCTCGCCGCCGCGGTCGTGGAGGCTCAGCTTGTGCCCGCACGCCCGGCAGTTCGGGGTGAAGGCCTGCACGACCGCGACCCCGCCCGCCGTCGCGACGTTCGCCCAGAGCTTGCCTTGCCGGCGCCCGAATTCGGCGACGGCCGAGTTGGTGCAGCGCTTGCAGTTGTTGCAGCCCGTCCGGACCCGTTCGGCCATGGCGACCCCCTGCCGGTGACGTCGCCGGCGCCCGGTGGCTCGTTACCGGGTGCTCAGCCCTTGGGCACCGCCGGGTACGGCACGAAGGTGCTGGTGTTCTCGTCCACGGTGAGCTGCTTGCCGATCGTCGGGAACGCGCGCTGCGAGCACGCCGGGCGTTCGCAGACTTTGCACCCCATCCCGATCGGCGTCGCGGCTGCAGGTTCGTCCAGGTCGAGACCGGTCGAATAGATCAGCCGCCCGGCGTGGCGCAGTTCGCAGCCCAGCCCGACCGTGAAGGTCTTGCCCGGGCTGCCGTAGCCGCCGATGTTGCGCGACACCGTGCGCGCGATCCAGAAGTAGCTTTTGCCGTCGGGCAGGGTGGCGATCTGGGTGAGGATCTTGCCCGGCTGGGTGAAGGCCTCGTAGATGTTCCACAGCGGGCATGCCCCGCCGACCCGGGAGAAGTGGAACCCGGCCGCCGACTGCCGCTTCGACATGTTCCCGGCCCGGTCCACCCGCACGAACGAGAACGGCACCCCGCGCTGCTTGGGCCGTTGCAGCGTGGACAGCCGGTGGCAGACCGTCTCGAAGCCGACGCCGTAGTGGTCGCAGAGCCGCTCGATGTCGTAGCGGAACCGTTCGGCGGCGGCCAGGAACGGCCCGTAGGGCAGGATCAGCGCCCCGGCGAAGTAGTTCGCCAGGCCGACGCGGGCGAGCGAGCGGGCCGCCGGGCCCGAGAACGCCCACGAATCGGCCAGCTCGGTGATGAGGTCGTCGTACTCGAGCAGGGCGATCTGCGAAGCCATCCGGAACGCCTGCTGCCCGACCCGCAGGCTCGGCGCCAGCCGCAGCACCCGCGTCACCGGCTCGTAGCGGTGCTGCTGGCCGGCGGCTTCGTCGATGCCCTCGCTGGTCACCTCGACGCCGTAGCGCTGGGAAAGCCGCTCCTTCAGCGCGCCCAGCACCTGCCCGCGCAGCAGCGGGATGTCCGCGGCCATCTTCTCGGCGCGTTCGTCCAATTCCGCGACATAGTTCTCGCGCTCGTAGAAGAAGTCGCGGACCTCCTCGTGCGGCAGCGGCGCGGCGGCACTCCCGTGCAGGCCCAGGCCGTTTTCCGTGGTCAGCGCGGCGGTGCTCTCGACGGCGTTGCGGTAGCTGCGGTGCAGCTTGACCAGCGCCTGGGCGATCGCCGGCAGGTTCGTGGCCAGATCGTTGAGCTCGCTGGTCGTGACGTCGATGCCGAGAACCTCGTCGAGCAGGGCTTCCTTGACGTCGGCGACCAGCCGGGACGTGTCGTTGTTGGCGAAGAACTCGGTGTCGACGCCGAACGCCTGCGTGATCCGCAGCAGCACCGGCACGGTCAGGGGGCGCGAGTTGTGCTCGATCTGGTTGAGGTAGCTGGGTGAGATCTCCAGCACACGGGCGAGGTCGGCCTGGCTCATCGAGCGGCTTTCGCGGAGGTGCCGCAACCGGGCGCCGGCGAAAGTCTTCTCCATCCGAGGCCTCCTTTCCGGAAGGTTTCCGGCCCTGAACGGTTACGTGAACGGTCAAGAACGCGGATTTTCGATCACTTGCGAACCGGCCGATTCGCAACCTTTGCAAAGAGCGTACGGACCCTTCGCACAAATTGGCAAATTGGACGACTGGACCGAGTTTTCGCTGGCGTGTCAGGGTCAGGCCAAGCAAGGCGAGCAATCGCAAACTTCGCAACACCGGGAGAGTCCGATGACGGAACAGGCCAAGCAGGCGGCCGCGGAGCTGGCCGCGCAGTGGGCGAACGACCCCCGCTGGGCGGGCGTGCAGCGCTCCTACTCGGCTGAGGACGTCGTCAAGCTGCGCGGCAGCGTCGTCGAGGAGCACACCCTGGCCCGCCGCGGCGCGGAGAAGCTGTGGGACCTGCTGCACACCGAGGACTACATCCACGCACTGGGCGCGCTCACCGGCAACCAGGCCGTCCAGCAGGTCCGCGCGGGCCTGCAGGCCATTTACCTGTCCGGCTGGCAGGTCGCGGCCGACGCCAACCTGGCGAGCCAGACCTACCCCGACCAGAGCCTGTACCCGGCCAACTCGGTGCCGGCCGTGGTCCGCCGGATCAATAACGCGCTGGGCCGCGCCGACCAGATCAGCTGGGCCGAGGGCAACACCGACATCGACTGGTACGCCCCGATCGTCGCCGACGCCGAGGCCGGCTTCGGTGGCCCGCTCAACGCGTTCGAGCTGATGAAGGGCATGATCGCGGCCGGCGCCGCGGGCGTGCACTGGGAGGACCAGCTCGCGTCCGAGAAGAAGTGCGGCCACCTCGGCGGCAAGGTCCTCATCCCGACCAAGCAGCACGAGCGCACGCTGAACGCCGCCCGTCTCGCCGCGGACGTGCTCAACGTGCCGTCGCTGATCGTCGCCCGCACCGACGCCCAGGCCGCGACCCTGTTGACCAGCGACGTCGACGAGCGCGACCAGCAGTTCCTCACCGGCGGCCGCACCGCCGAGGGCTTCTACGAGGTCCGCAACGGCATCGAGCCCTGCATCGAGCGCGGCCTGGCCTACGCCCAGTACGCCGACCTGCTGTGGATGGAGACCTCGGAGCCGGACCTCGAGGTGGCGCGCAAGTACGCCGAGGCCATCAAGGCGAAGTTCCCGGACCAGATGCTGGCCTACAACTGCTCGCCGTCGTTCAACTGGAAGAAGCACCTGGACGACGCGACGATCGCGAAGTTCCAGCGCGAGCTCGGCCACATGGGCTACAAGTTCCAGTTCATCACGCTGGCCGGCTTCCACGCGCTGAACTACTCGATGTTCGACCTGGCGCACGGCTACGCCCGCGAGGGCATGACCGCCTACGTCGACCTGCAGGAGCGCGAGTTCGCTTCGGAGAGCCGCGGCTACACCGCGACCAAGCACCAGCGCGAGGTCGGCACCGGCTACTTCGACCAGGTCGCCACCGCGCTGAACCCGGAGAGCTCGACCACCGCGCTAAAGGGCTCCACCGAAGAAGCCCAGTTCCACTGATCCCGGCCGCGGCCTGACGACGGCAACCCCCACCGTCGTCAGG
>NZ_JBSGJD010000111.1:0-29200 GCF_053605405.1 Amycolatopsis sp. NPDC003861 | reverse complement strand
GGGCCCGCGCGCCGGGCTGAACGAGATCAACCTGCCGCCGGTGCAGGCCGGGTCGTCGATCATGCCGGGCAAGATCAACCCGGTGATCCCCGAGGTGGTCAACCAGGTCGCGTTCGAAGTGATCGGCAACGACGTCACCGTGACGATGGCCGCCGAAGCCGGCCAGCTCCAGCTCAACGCCTTCGAGCCGATCATCCTGCACTCGCTGTCGGAGAGCATCACGCACCTGGGCGCGGCCTGCCGGACGCTGGCGTCGAAGTGCGTCGCCGGGATCACGGCGAACGTCGACGTCCTGCGCGCGTACGTGGAGAACTCGATCGGGCTGGTGACGGCGCTCAACCCGAGCATCGGTTACGCGGCCGCCACGGAGATCGCGAAGGAGGCCCTGGCCACCGGGCGCGGGGTCGCCGAGCTCGTCGTCGAGAAGGGCCTGATCCCGGCCGAGGAGCTGGCGAAGCTGCTGCGTCCGGAAACCCTCGCCCGCGCGAACTGAGGTACGGTCGGATCCGGAAGGATCTACTCCACTTCGGAAGGCGGGCGCCCGTGCTGGACCGACTTGTCGACAAGTTGCTCGGACTGCCCCGCGCCGAAGGACCGAAGCCGGTCGTGACGCGCGACCTCGCCGTGCCGATGCCCGACGGCGTCACGCTGCTCGCCGACCGGTACGCCCCGGCCGGGACGACGTCGGCGCCGGTGGTGCTGATCCGCACGCCGTACGGGCGCAAGGGCCTGGCGTCGAAGCTCTTCGGCGAGACGTTCGCCCGGCACGGGCTGCAGACGGTCGTCCAGAGCACCCGCGGCTCGTTCGGCTCCGGCGGCGAGTTCCGGCCCTTCCACCTCGAACGCGAGGACGGCATCGCCACCGCCGAGTGGCTGCGCGCGCAGCCGTGGTGCGACGGCACCCTCGGCACGGCCGGCGCCAGCTACCTCGGGCACACGCAGTGGGCGATCGGGCCGTACCTCGACCCGCCGCTCGCCGCGATGTGCCTCGGCGTGACGGCGTCGGAGTTCGTCTCGACGTTCTACCCGGGCGGCGTGCTGGCGGCGGACAACATGGTCTCCTGGTCGGCGATGATCGGCCGCCAAGAGGAGCGTTTCGCCGCGCTGCCGAACCCGCTGCAGACGCGGAAGACGCGCCGGGCGATGTCCTCACTGCCGCTGAGCACCGCCGACGTGGCCGCGATCGGCAAGCCGGTGCGGTTCCTCCAGGACATCACCGGGCACTTCGCGCCCGAAGACGACTACTGGGCGATGTCCGACCACAGCGCCGCGGTGGCGGGACTCGACGTCCCGGTGTCGATGGTCACCGGCTGGTACGACCTGTTCATCGGCTCCCAGCTGCGCGACTTCCGGACCCTCGCCGACGCGGGCAAGGCGCCGCGGATCACGATCGGGCCGTGGGCGCACGGCGAGCCCGCGAGCATGGGCCCGATGCTCCGCGACCAGCTCGGCTTCCTGCGCGCGCACCTGCTCGGCGACCGGACGTACCTGCAGCGCTCGCCGGTCCGGTTGTTCCTGCAGGGCGCCGGGACGTGGCTGGACTTCGAGTCGTGGCCGCCGCCGTCGAAGGCGACCGAGGCGCACCTGCGGCCGATCGGCGGCCTCGGCGAGAGCTTCGGCGAACCGGCGCTGCCGACGACGTTCACCTACGACCCGGCCGACCCGACGCCCGCGGTCGGCGGCCCGCTGCTGACGGGCGAGTGGAAGCAGCGCGACAACCAGCAGGTCGAGGCCCGGCCGGACGTGCTGGTGTTCACCGGCGAGCCGCTGCCGTCGGACCTCGACGTCATCGGCGAAGTGGTTGCGACCATGCACGTCCGCACCGAGCTGGGCCACGCCGACGTCTACGTCCGCCTCTGCGACGTCGACTCCGGCGGGGTTTCGCGCAACGTGACCGACGGGATCCTGCGCCTGCGCCCGGGCGTCCCGGCCGCGGACGCGGACGGCGTGGTGACGGCGGAGGTGACACTCGACCCGACGGCGTACCGCTTCCGCCGCGGCCACCGCCTGCGCGTCCAGATCGCGGGCGGCGCGTTCCCGCGGTTCGCGCGCAACCACGGAACGGACGAGCCGGTGACATCGGCGGTGACGGGGAAGCCGAACCGCTTCGAGGTCTTCCACGACGCGGCCCGGCCGTCCCGGCTCACGCTGCCGGTGTTCAGCAGCTGAGGCCCCCGTTAGGCGGTGTTCCCTTCGGCGTGGCTCTCGGCTTCGGGGGTCTGGAGCCAGCCGCGGAGCCGTTCGCCGCCGAGCTTGATGTGGACGGCCTGGCTGAAGCCATCGCGGTCGATGCCGGGATAACCGTGCCGTACGACCGAGCGGTACATCTCCTGCGAGACGGCCAGCACGAGCGGCGCGGTCGTTTCTCGCAGCTGCCGCTTCAGCTCGGGGGCGTCGACGAGCCGGCAGGCGAGGTCGACGTCTTCGCCGTAGGGCCCGCGGCTGTCGTAGTGCACCTCACCGGCGTGCACGGCCACCCGCATCCGGAAAGCGAGCTCAGGCCACTCCTCGGCGTGCTTCTCGAGCAGATCACGCAGGGCCGGGACGACGGTCGTGAGCAGGAGGGTCTTGGGCAGCTGGTCGAGGGGCCGGATCAAGCAGAGAGCACCGTCCCCGCGGTCGACGAAGGCGTCGCGGTGCCTCCTGCCGATGCCGCCGGTGACGAGCGCCCGGTCGAGGAACTCGTAAAGGACGGTACGGAGCCGGGAACGCACCGAGTTCGGGTGCTTCGTCGAGTTCTCGATGTCGACCGCCAGAATGGCCCGGTGCCGGGGAACGTCAGCGGACAGCGTCGGCCGGGCCGGCGCTTCCGGGACCTCGGCGACGGGGCGGCTTCCCTCGACCTCGTCGACGAGCGCGTGGATTTCCCCCGGCTTCCGCGTGGCCAGCCGGCGGCGAAGGTCCCCGGCGGTCGGACGAAGATCGTCGGGGCGCGGCGGAACCGTGCGCGCTTCGAAGAGCCGGCGGAAGTTCTCCTCGCTGGTCATTCGGCTCCCTCCGAAGAATCGCTTCGTCGTTTCCTTCGCGGTACCGCTGGTGGCAGCCCGTCGATGTATCCGTCGAGCGCGCCGCTCTCGCACAGCTTCTTCTTCGCCGTACGCAGCACCCAGCGCACCTGGTTCCGGCTCACGCCCATGATCCGGGCCGCCGACTCCTGATCGAGCTGGTCGACGTGACACAGCACCAAGGCCGCACGCTCACGAGCGTCGAGTCCGCCCAGGGCGCGCAACAGGTCGATCCGCATCTCCGCGGTGACGAACGGATCCGACAGGTAGTCGTCGAACAAACACAGTTCCGATGGCGCGGTGAGGACATCTTTTCCACGACGCTCCTCCTGCCGCCAGTAGTCGGCCACTTTCTTGCCCGCTATACCGAAGAGAATCATCGGATGTTCTTCAGGCGGGCAGTCGGCGCGCTCGAGATAGGCGGCGAACGGCTCCAGAACCTGCCAGAACACGGCTTTGGCGTCGTACGGATCCGGAACGCGCCGCGACAGGTAGGCGAACAACTTGTCGAGGAGCTCGTCATGGTGCCTGAGGAAGTGCTCGAGCGGATCGTCCCACGCCCACCTGTCCGCCCTCGGCTGCGACGAGTTGGCGGTGTCAGTCACCGATCACCCACTCGGCGTTCCGGGCCTGCTCATCGGCATGGGGCATGTCGTGTCTCCTTCGGGCCGGGCGGACACCTGTACCCCTTGTATCGCCTCGAGGCGGCTTGCTCGGTGACTCCGAGACCGATTTTCCCGGATCGGCCCGGTCAGGCGGAAGCGCCGGCCGGGACCGTCCGGTGGTGGCTGGTCACCCGGCCGTCGTCGTGGAGGACGTGCAGCAGCAGGCCCGGCGGGCGGTCGTAGGCCAGCGGGCCGCCGTCGGTCCAGCCGCTGTCGCCGCCCGGCTCGATCGGGAGCAGCGAGCCCGACACCACGCCGGGTGCGATGTGCAGCGGGACGCCGGCGAAGGTCGTCGCGGCGCCCGTGTGCACGTGCCCGGCCAGCAGCGCCTTCACCCGCGGGTGGCGGCCCAGAACCTCGGCCAGCCTCTCCGAGCCGGCCTGGCGGATCGCGTCCACCAGCGGGACGCCGACCTCGACCGGTGGGTGGTGGAACGCCACGATCGCCGGCCCGTCGCCGCCGGACAGGACGCCGTCCAGCCACGACAGCGTCTCGTCGGCGAGGAAACCCGCGCCGCGGCCCGGGATCGTCGAATCACACAGCGCGAACAGCACGCCGCCGACCTCGTGGGCGACGTCGATCGGGCCGTCGGAGGCCGGCAGGTCGAGCAGGCCCGTGCGGAACGCCGCCCGGACGTCGTGGTTGCCCGGGCACAGCAGCACCGGTGCCGGGTGCTTCAGCAGCTCGGCGGCGCGCGCGTACTCCTCGGGCGTGCCGTGGTCGGCGATGTCGCCGGTGACGACGACCGCGTCGACCGGCAGCTCGCCGAGGCAGGCCATCGCCGCCGCGACGCGGGCCTCCGCCCGCGAGCCGCCGTCGAGGTGCAGGTCGCTCAGGTGCGCGATGATCATCGGCCGTCCTTCCCCAGGTACGCCAGGGCCTTGACCCAGTTGGCGACGAGCACCGAGGACGCGGCGGCCAGGTCGCCGTCGCGCAGGGCCGCGGCGATGCGGCGGTGCTCGGCGATGCTCTCCCCGGCGTGGTCGTGCCGGGCGAAGTACGCCGACTCGTAGCGCTTGAGCAGCGGCTTCGTCTGCTCGATCAGCCGCAGCAGGTGCGGGTTCGGGCAGCGGGACAGCAGCAGCGCGTGCCAGCGATCGTCCAAAGCGGACAGATCACCGCCGTCGGCGGCGGCCATTTCGCCGGCCACGGCGTCGAGCGCGTCCGGCAGCCCGGCCAGCTCCAGCGGTGACGTCCAGCGCAGCGCGAGGGCTTCGAGCTCGGCCACCAGCGGGTAGAGCCGGCGGGCCTCGTCGGGGTCGAACGGCGGGACCAGGAACCCCCGGCCGGGCGCGGAGACCAGCAGGCCGCGGTCGGCGAGCCCGATCAGCGCCTCCCGCAGCGGCGTCCGGCTGACCCCCAGCTCGCGCGCCAGGTGCACCTCGTTGACGCGGGCGCCGGCCGCGAGCCGCCGGTCGAGCACGCGGGCGGTGATCTGCTCGATGAGGTCGCTGCGCAACGGGGTGCGGGCCATGGCGAGCAGTATTGCATACAATAGCTATCTACTGTATTCAGTTCGTATGAGCTTCGACGTCGAACGCGCGCGGCGCGAGACCCCGGGCTGCGCCGAGGTGGTCCACTTCAACAACGCGGGCGCGGCGCTGCCCCCGGCCGTCGTGACCGACACCGTCGTCGAGTACCTGCGGCACGAAGCGCTGGTCGGCGGGTACGAAGCGGCCGCCGCGGCCGCGGATCGCCTGGATGCGGTGTACGCGTCGGTGGCCCGTCTGCTCGGTGCCGGCCGCGACGACATCGCGCTCACCGACAACGCGACCCGCTCCTGGCAGGCGGTGTTCTACGCGCTGCCCTTCGGCCCCGGGGACCGGATCCTGACCTCGCGGGCGGAGTACGCCAGCAACGCGATCGCGTTCCTGCAGGTCGCCGGGCGCACCGGCGCGGTCGTCGAGGTGATCGGCGACGACGAATCCGGGCAGCTGGACGTCGAAGAGCTGCGGCGGCGCGTCGACGGCAGCGTCAAGCTGATCGCCGTCAGCCACGTCCCCACCCAGGGCGGGCTGGTCAACCCGGCCGAGGAGATCGGCGCGGTCGCCGAGGCGGCCGGTATCCCGTTCCTGCTGGACGCCTGCCAGTCGGCGGGCCAGCTCGACCTCGACGTCTCCCGCCTCAAGTGCGACGCGCTGTCGGGAACGGGCCGCAAGTACCTGCGCGGCCCGCGCGGCACCGGGTTCCTGTACGTGCACCCGAGGCTGCGCGAGCGGCTGGAGCCGGCGATGCTCGACCTGCACTCGGCGAGCTGGGAGTCGCCGACGGAGTACGTCGTCGACCCGACGGCCAAGCGCTTCGAGGTGTGGGAACGCGACTTCGCCGCGGTGTGCGGCCTCGGCGCGGCGATCGACTACGCGCTCGGCTGGGGGTTGCCCGCGATCGAGTCGCGCGTTGCTTCGCTGGCCGCGTTGCTGCGCGAGCGGCTGACCGAGGCCGGCGCGCGCGTCCACGACGCCGGGGCCCGGAAGTGCGGCCTGGTGACGTTCAGCCTGGACGGCACCCCGGCCCCGGAGATCAAGGCCCGGCTGGCGGAAGCGAACATCAACACGTCGCTGTCGACCCGCACATCGGCGCAGTACGACTTCACCGCGCGGGCGTTGCCGGACATGGTGCGGGCATCGGTGCACTACTACAACACCGAGGACGAGATCGACCTGCTGGTGCGGGAAGTCGAGAAGCTCTAGAAGGCGTTCACACCGGTCAGCTCGGCGGACACCGTCCACAACCGCTCGGCGAGCGCGGGGTCGATCGCGTAGTCCTTCACCCCCGTGCGGGTGCCGTCGGCGGGCGCGGGCTCGGCGATGTCGCAGTCCTCGAGGTAGACGCCGCCGAGGCCGTCGAGCTGCGGGGACGTCGCCGCCCAGACCTGGGTGGCGGCGCCCTGCTCCGGCGTCTTCGCGCCGCCGGTCACCCGGCCGTCCGCGTCGAGCATGCCCGCGGCCACCAGCTCGGCACGGTCGAGGTGGCGCACCAGGTCGGTGAGGATTCGCCCGGGGTGCAGGGCGAACGCGCGGATGCCGCGCTTGCGGGCCAGCCGGTCGAGGTGGACGGCGAACAGCACGTTCGCGGTCTTCGCCTGGCCGTAGGCGAGCCACTTGTCGTAGCCGCGCTCGAAGTCCAGGTCGTCGAAGCGCACCGGGCCGTAGTGGTGGCCGCGGGAGGACACCGAAATCACGCGGGCACCGGGGCCGAACGCCGGCCACAGGCGGTTCACCAGCGCGAAGTGCCCGAGGTGGTTGGTGGCGAACTGCGCCTCCCAGCCCGGTCCGACGTGGGTCTCCGGCAGGGCCATGATCCCGGCGCTGCCGATGAAGACGTCGATACCGCGCTCCGAAGCCACGAACCGCTCGGCGAACGCGCGGACGCTCTCGAGGTCGCCGAGGTCGAGCTCGCCGATCTCGACGTTCTCGAAGCCCTGCAACGCTTTTTCGGCCGTAGCGGGCCGCCGGGCCGGGACGACGACGTGCGCGCCCGCGGCCGCCAGCGCCCGCGTCGTCTCCAGGCCGAGCCCGGAGTAGCCGCCGGTGACGAGGGCGAGCTTGCCGGTCAGGTCGAGGCCGTCGACGACCTCGGCCGCCGTCGTGGTGGCGCCGAAGCCGGAGCCGATCTTGTGCTGTGCGGTGGTCATGTCCGCGACGGTAGGACCTGGAGCGGACTCCAGCGCAAGTTCAGCCCTTGAGCAGCTGCCGCGCGATCACGAGCTTCTGGATTTCGCTGGTCCCTTCGTAGATCCGGAACAGCCGCGCGTCGCGGTAGATCCGCTCGACCGTCACGCCGCGGACGTACCCCGTCCCGCCGTGGACCTGCACCGCGCGGTCGGCGACCCGGCCGAGCATCTCGGTGCAGAACAGCTTCGCCGACGACGGCCCGAGCTTGCGGTCCTCGCCCGAGTCGTACTTCGCCGCGGCTTCGTGCACCATCGCGCGGCCGGCCGCGAGCTCGGCGTGGGACTCCGCCAGTAACGCCTGCACCAGCTGGTACTCGCCGATCACCCGGCCACCCTGGCGCGCCGTCCGCGCGTACTCGACGGCTTCGGCGAGCGCCCGCTCGGCCAAGCCGACGCACAGCGCCGCGATGTGGAGGCGGCCGCGGGCGAGCGAGGCCATGGCGATGCCGAACCCCTTGCCCTCCGCGCCGACCAGCGCGTCGGCCGGCAGCTCGACGTCGTCGAAGACCACCTCCGACGTCCAGGCGCCGGCCTGGCCCATCTTGGGGTCGTGCGGGCCGACGGTGACGCCGGGGGCGCCCGCGGGCACGAGGAACGCGGAAATGCCGTGGCTGCCGGTGCTTTCCTGGTCGGTGCGGGCGAAGGTGACGAAGACGTCGGCGAGCGGCGCGTTGGTGATGAACCGCTTGGTGCCCGAGAGCCGGTAGCGGTCGCCGTCGCGGAGGGCGCGGCTGGTCAGGCCGCCCGGATCCGAGCCGGCTTCGGCTTCGGTGAGCGCGAACGACGCGATCGACTGGCCCGCGGCCAGCCGCGGCAGCCAGCGGGTGCGCTGGTCCGGCGTCCCGTGGTGCACGATCGCCTGGCCGGCGATGCCGTTGTTGGTGCCGAACAGCGACCGGAAGGCCGGCGTCGTCCAGCCGAGCTCGATCGCCAGCCGGACGTCCTCGGCCATGCCGAGCCCGAGCCCGCCGTACTCCTCCGGCAGCGCCCACCCGAACAGCCCGAGCTCGGCGGCCTTCTCCCGGACCCCGGCCGGGATTTCGTCCCGTTCGTCGATCTCCGCCTCGCGCGGCACGACCTCCTTGCGCACGAAGTCCCGCACCGCGCCGAGGACCTGCCCGAAAACGTCCGCGTCCATGCCGCGGCACGCTACCCGGATCGCTGCCCCCGAGGGCACACCCGGACGCGGTAGCTTGGGCCGATGCGCAAGCCGATCGCCGTCGTCACGGCCGCCCTCGCCGCGGCCCTGGTCCTGCCCGCCACCGCCTCCGCGACGCCCGGCAGCGGCGTCGCCGGCACGATCCTGGCCCAGAAAACCATCGGCCACACCGATTACACGCTCCGGGAGATCACCATCCAGCCGGGCGGCTACACGGGCTGGCACTTCCACGACGGCACGCTCTACGCGTACGTCAAGGCGGGCACGTTGACGCACAACCTGGCCGACTGCAGCATCGACGGCATCTTCGGCACCGGTCGCGCGTTCACCGAGAAGCCGGACCAGGTGCACATCGGCCGCAACCTCGGGTCGACACCGCTGGTACTGGAGGTGCTGTACGTGCTCCCGAAGGGCAGCCCGCTCTCGGAGGACGCCGCGAACCCGGGCTGCGACTTCTAGTCAGCGGTTGCGGCGCCACTCGTCGCGAAGGGCACGCAGGGCCCGGACGACGGGGATCAGCGCCCGCAGGAACAGCGCCACGGCGGCCGGCAGCCGGGCCGCCGTCTGCAGCACCAGGACGATCGCGCCCAGCACCGCCAAGATTCCGGTAACCATCTTCGTCTCCCGCTCGACTCTTCGGTGATGGCCACGGTGTCCCGGCCATCCCGCAGATCGAATCGGCCATCCGGAAACCGGTCAGCTCGAAAAGGCGGGTGAAGGCGGCTTTACCCTGGTCGACGCCCACGAACCGAAGTACCGGTCCGGTACCGACCGACGTGCGGCCCGACCGGAGGCGATGGATGGCGAAGCACAGCAGGCTGGTGGAGCGGCTCCGCGCGCTCAGGGAGCTTTCCGGCCTCACCAACGTGAAGATCGCCGAGCGGTCGAAGACCTACGTCTTTCCGGGGGCAGCGAAGCGCCACCCGCTCAACGACCGGAGCATCGGCGACTGGCTGCGCGGCGACCACGTGCCGTCCGAAGAAGGCCTGAGAGTCCTGGTGGGGGTCATGCAGGTGGCGGCGGCCGACCGACGGCCGCCGATCGAGCGACCGGATCCGGAGCTCATGAAGGGCGTCGCGGAAGGCAGCTGGCTGGATTGGCTGGCGGAGGCACGAGAGCGCGACGGGCGGCGTCCGGCCCCGCCCGAAGACGGATCGCGCTGGGAAGGGATCATCCGCGCGGCGAAGATCTGGCCGGACGCCGAGGGTGCGGCGGAGCTGCGAGATCAGGCGTTAGCCGCCTTGAGGCAGCTGGAGGGCGAGCGTCGCAAGGCAGTGGAAGCGGCACTGGCCGACGACCCGTGGCTCGACGAGGAGCTGCCGGAGCGGACGGTGCGGCGGGTCAGTGAGCTCGTCGGGTACCTCTCCGGTGCTCCGCTCGAGTTCTCCGCGGTGGAGGCGTTCCTGCTCACAGTCGCGCCGCTGCTCTACCACACCCGCTGGGCGCAGACCGCCGTCGAAGCGCACTCGGCGGTCGACCCGATGCGGCTCGAACCCGAGCCCGACTGCGACTTCGAGTTCTTCCGCAGCGGCGACCAGCAGCGACGCCTGGTCGAGCGGGCCCGGCGCATCCCGGCCGCGGAGGATCCCGACCGCCGGGCGATTTGCTGGTGGCTGTTCCACCGGTGGCTCGACCAGAGCGCGTCCGGACAGCCCGCGACCGTCTCGCTGGAGCTGGCACCACCGCTCGAACAGCAGCTGAAGCAGCTTTTGCCGGTGTTCCGCCTGTCCCCCGGCAAGCTCAAGGATTGGCGGCTGCGCGACCAGCCGGAAGAGTGGCCTGGCGGCCAGCGGCTGCGGACCCGGCTCGTCGCCCTCATCCTGGGCCTCGCCCACACGATGGCCATCGAGCCGGGCTCACTGTCGAGCACGCTCGTGGAGCACCTGGGCATCGACCACCAGGTGGACCTGGCGGACCTTCGCCGCACGCTGCGGGCAAGCAGCTGGGTGCGCACCCCGACGGCGCTGCGGCTGGACGCCGAGTGCCGGCACGAAGCGGTGTACGAAGTACTCACCGAGCACGTGACACGGATGTCGGAGATGCTCCGCACCGCACGAGAGGCCGCTGCGCGCGAAACGGCGGTGGCCCCGCTGCTGGGGTTGCCGGAACGGTCCTCGGACGAGGACGTCACCCCGGCGACGAGGCCGGACGGCCGGCCGGAGTTCGTGGTCCCGACGACGAAGTTCCGGCTCGACGAGACCCGCGTGCGCGAGCTGCTGATGGGCGAGCAGCTCTACCGCGACCGCTCTCTGGCGATCCGCGAGCTGTACCAGAACGCGCTCGACGCATGTAGGTACAGCCAGGCTTGGCGCCGCTACCTCCTGGTGAAGAACGGCGGGCCGAGGGACTGGTCCTGGCCGGGGAAGATCGAGTTCCGGCAGTGGGAGGAGGGCGGCCAGCACTTCCTCAGCTGCCGGGACAACGGCGTCGGGATGGGCGAGGCCGAACTGCGCGAGGTGTTCTCGCAGGCGGGGATCCGGTTCGCGGACCGGCGTGAGTTCGCGGTGGAGCGTGCGCGCTGGGAGGCGGAAGGCATCCACATCCACCCCAACAGCCGGTTCGGGATCGGGGTGATGAGCTACTTCATGCTCGCCGACCGGATCGAGGTGACGACCCGCCGGATGAACCCGGGCGGGGAGCGGTTGCCGCTGGTGAAGGTGGCGATCGCGGGTCCGGGTCACTTGTTCCGGGTGGAAACCCTCACCGGGCCCGACGACGACGGCCGGGAGGAGGGCACGGAGGTCAAGCTCCTCCTTCGGGATGGGGCGAAGGCGCCTTCTTGCGTGGCGACTTTGCGGGCGCTGCTGGGGATCGCGGAGTTCGAGACGACGGCTCAGTACGGCGAGGAAGAGCCGGAGCGCTGGCAGCCGTTCGAGTTCCAGCCACGGCGTCGGCATCCGGCGCGGGAGGACAGCATCGAGGCCTACGGGCGGCTCCAGCACGGTGCTCCGTCGGAGAACGGGCAGGTCGTCTGGTGCGAGCGCGGAGGTGCTTTGCTCGTCGACGGCATCTACGTGAGATGCGAGAACCAGCGTGGCGTGCTGACCGCAATGGTCAAGAACAGCGATCCACGTGGCGCGGTCATCAATTTGACCGGCTCTTTCTCGCCCAAACTCAGCGTCGACCGGATGTCCGTGCTCCAGGACGTGTCGGAACGAGCCGAGCTCCTGCTTCAACAGGCGACCTCGGATCTCAGAAAGCCTGAATCCCTTCTTGAGTACCAGTGGGTTCTGAATGTTTTCGAGAATAATCCGGGAATCGCCGATGTCATCGCCGACACGGCGATCTCCGCAGGCTTGCCCACCCGGATCGGCTCGTACGACACGACCGTGGACGCCACCGGAATCATCAAGCTGGACGGGCAACTGATCCGAAAATCCGCCCAGTCGAACACCGACTACCGACGCAGGGTCATGAACACGCCGCCACATCTCCTACTGTGGCGATTACTGGCCCTCAAGAAGGAGCGGACCGACGGGCCTGACAGGCAACCCTTGCTCCCAGCACTTCCGTCAGACGACCTCTTGATCACCTTGGCAGGCTACACAACAACCTACGGTTCATTTCCGCCGGAAATCTCCCCGCCATCAGCCTGGCGAGCGGCTATTCATCTCGGAATCGACTCCACAAACGTGATAAGACGACTGGCCAAACTTGGTTTTTCGGTGACGAAGTGCGAAAAGTTGCTTCCGCCGACCCACCTCGATTCGGCCGATCTGACGCTGATCAACCTTGCAGAAAAGCCACTGAGACGCAGCAATCATTCCTACGAATATGCGACACTGGTTGTCGCGAGCGCTCAGCTGGACATTCCGATGACGCAGGTTGCTCGCCGACTCGCCGAACTGGGATTCGACAGCGCATATGTTGCCCCTTCAGGACGCGCCGACGGCACAGACGTACGACTCATCGGCAACCTCGGCACCGATCCGACGAAATCGAACGCACGTTTTCTGAAGATCGGCGAGCCAGTGTCAGCCCTTTACGTGCTACTGGCCGCCGAGGCGACCGGGCTCACGCCGTCGAGCGCCGCGAATCGCTTGCGTCGCCTGGGACTGACAGTCCCGGACTTCGACACAACCGTCGCTGACCTCAGAGCGGTCCCGCTCCCTGTTCTACAGGCGATGAAGCAACTGCTGACACGCGGACAGCAGTCGCAAACGGGTCAAATGTGCCGCGAAGCACTGCGCGCAGGATGCCAACCACGAGACATCGCACGAACGTTGGCAAAATTTGGTATTGATGCAGAAAAGCAGCCACCCGAGCAACTGACCGACACCGATGAATCTCTCCTGCATTCGCTGCCATCGTCGGTCGATTACGCGGGGCCACACGATTTGATCCGAGCGTCGCTACGCTCGGAACTGACCACACAGAACGCGGCGGCCCGATTCGAAGCCATGGGCTTCAGAACTTGCGATGCCGCACATATCCCGTCAACCCCCGAAGCGAAAGACCGAGAGGTTCTACAGGCACTCTCCGGAGCCCTCCTCGGTTCAACGGTGAATTTGCGCGAGCTCGCCATAATAGTGGCACGAACCGGCTACTCTCCCACCGAGGTCACCCAGCGACTCGCGAAGTTCCAAATCGACGTCGAGTACACCCCGGCTACAGACCACCACATCGATCCAGAACTGATTCCGCCGAGATTACCCGCGCCGGCCACGACCGGAATAATAAAAGTTCCGCTTCCCCTTATTCTGAACTACGCCGATGACACAGGAATCACACCGGCCAAAATTGGCTCCCACCTCCGAAGCCTGGGATGTTCGGTACCACAAATCAGAGAGCTCTCCCCCGAAGAGGAAGCCCTGATCGGGAAAAATTCAACCCGCGAAAGACTCGATCTTCAGCGTCCACTCACCCTGTCCGACTTGCTCGTCGGAGCCGTCCGCGCTGGGATGACAGCCCATGAAGCCGCAGCACGGTTCGACGAACTCGGCTGCCGCTTCGAGTTCCCGGACCTGGACACCGAGCTGCAGCGACTGCTCCCCCTGGTCCCCCGCATGAGCGACCACCGGCCATGACCCCGCCGCCCACCCCTCTGCCACGCGACCGACGTCGACGCAGCCATCGCACTTGCCGAAGGCGATATCGGCGCGGAGATACCCGGCGCGGGCAGCGAAGTCTTCGCCCTCCTCCGCGACAGCTGATTGCCACACGCGAGCACCTGGACCACTCCTTCGACACGCCACCGAGCCGGCCTCCGGGGAGATCGACTGGTACGGCACCACCTACTCGGCCCGGTGGATGCCCGACAGTGGGGCCCCAGAAGTCGAGGCGTACTTCGACCGCGCCCGACCGAAGGTGATCAGCCACCCGGGCTGCGATTATCAGCTCGCCAGCCACCCGGCGGCATCCAGCCGATAAGCCGCCGGGCCCACCACCGCGCGCAAGTCGTTCTCCAGTGCGGCGATCCGCTCCGCCCCCACCACGCGCGCCCACTCCGCGCGCAGCTCGTCGAAGATCTCCGCGGACTTCCGGAGTGCGTCGACGCCGTGGGCGGTCAGGCGGACGATCTTGCGGCGGGCGTCCTCCGGGTCGTCGGCGCGCTCGGCGTACCCGAGCGCTTCCAGCCGTTCCACCGTCTTGCCCGCCGCCTGCTTGGACACGCCCAAGCGGCGGCCGATCTCCGATGCCGTCGCTCCCTGGATGCCGATGGCCTGCATCGCGAAGCCGTACGACGGGCGGACGTCGGGGTGGCCGCGGCGGGCGAGCTCGGCGTGCAAGCGGTCGATGAGCGTGCGGAAACCGCCGAAGAGCAGGAAGGGCAGCTCGTAGCCCGGCGTGTCCGTCATCGGACCTTGCCAAACTCGACAACCTGGTTTACGGTTTCGACAACCACGTTGTCGATCCTAGCTCGGGAGACGCCTTGTTCGCCGATCACACCCCGGAGTCTGCACCCCCCGCCGCCCGCCCCGCGATGACGGCCACCGCGAAAAAGTTCGGCCGCGTGCCGTCCGCCGTCGCCCGGCTGGCGACCTCACCGGAACTGCTCAACGGATTCCTGAAGCTCAGCGCCATCTTCGAGACCACAACCCTGACGGCGCTGGAACGCGAAGTGCTGATCATGACCGTGGCGGCGCGCAACGAGTGCCACCTCTGCGTGGCGATGCACACGGCCACGCTGACCCGCCTGGACGCGCCGGCGGAACTCGTGGCGGCGCTGCGGGCGGAAGCCTCGCTGCCGGATCCGCGGCTGGAGGCGCTGCGCGTCTTCGTCCACGCGGTGATGGACACGCGCGGCGAGGCGCCGGCCGAAGCGCTGGAGGCGTTCACCGGCGCCGGTTACACGGAGCGGAACGCCTTGGAGGTGGTGCTGGGCATCGGGACGTACACGCTGTCGACGTACGCGAACCGCCTCACCCGCGCCCCGCTCGACGAGGTCTTCGCCGAGCACGCCTGGCACGCGGCCTGAGGCCGTGGGGCCACCCGGAGCAGGCGGCCCCACGGCCGGGAACTCAGCCCTTCGCCAGTGTGACGACCGTGGTGGTGTCGACCGAGACGTTGGTGTTGTAGTTCGGGTCGAGCGCGGTCGCCTGGGTGACGACCTCGGCCTGGCCCTTCTGGAACGGCGTGGTGCCCGTCGGGACCACGGTCGCCTTCCACGGCGCCGCCGTGCCCGGCGTGCAGGCGACCTGCACCGAGTAGGTGCCGCGGATGATGACGTTGCGCTTGACCTGCGTCGCCGCCCCGCTCAAGGTGACCTTGGCCGGGCCGGTGCATTCGACGGTGCCGTGCAGGTACGCGTTGCCGTTGAGCGTGCTCGCGGTGCCGTCGGTGGCCACCTCGAGCCCGATCGCCAGCTCCGCCGGGGCCGGCGGGTTCGCGATGTGCACCTCACCGCGCAGGGCGGCCGTGCCCCCTTCACAGTGCTGCTCGTAGGTGGCGTCGAGCGCCTGGACGTACCCGTGCGGCCCGAAGACGACGTTCTGCACGGTGAACGTCCCGGTCAGGGTGTTGCAGCCCCGGCCGTTGCCGCTCAGGTCCAGCCCCGGCGCGTTGGCCCCCTGGAACGGGTAACGCGTCGCCCCGTCGTAGGTGCCGGCGGTCAGGCCCGTGCCGCTGGGTGCGGCCAGGTCGAGCGTCCACCAGTCGCTGTTGAAGCCGCTGACGCTGACCGCGATGTGATTGCGGTCCTCCGACGCGTTGACTGTGAGCCGGTCCTTCGCTTCGGTGGAATAGGCGTAGGAACCGCCCCCGCTGATGTAGTCGCCTTCGTCCCCGCTGAACGACAGCGCTCCGGTGGCGACCGGCTGCGCCTGCGCCGGCACCGCCCCCAGGAGCACGGCGAGCACGGGCACCGCGACGACTACGGCTCGCTTCAAAAACCCTGAACCCTTCACAGGTTCCCCCTCAGGTGAGTTGGTCACTTGCCGACCTGCCTGTCGGCCGGACTGGATCACCCGTTACGCCCACGGAGCGGTTTTTGCTTTTTCGCACAACAAGATAGGGGTTCCGCGCGCGGATCTTGACAAAGCTTCCCGATCAGCGGGCACGACGAGCCGGCCGCAAAAACTTCCCGCGCCCGTGTCCGGTCCCCCGCCCCGGCTCCGACCTCCCGGCAAACGGACCACGGAGAAGGAGCCGAAATGGAGAAGCCGGCCGGACGGCGGGAGTGGCTGGGCCTGGCGGTGCTCGTGCTGCCCACCCTGCTCGTCGCGATGGACATGACCTCGCTGTTCCTCGCCTTGCCGCAACTGAGCGCGGACCTCGGCGCGAGCGGCACCGAGCAGTTGTGGATCACCGACAGCTACGGCTTCGTCGTCGCCGGGTTCGTCATCACCATGGGCACGCTCGGCGACCGGATCGGGCGACGGCGGCTGCTGCTCGCCGGCGGCGGGGCCTTCGGGCTCCTGTCGATCGTCGCCGCGTTCTCGACCAGCCCCGGCATGCTCATCGTCGTGCGCGGGGCGCTCGGCGTGGCCGGGGCGACGCTCATGCCGTCGACGCTCGCCCTGATCACGAACATGTTCCGCGACGCAAAGCAGCGCGGGAAGGCGATTTCGATCTGGGCCACCTGCCAGTTCGCGGGCGGCGCGGCCGGCCCGGTGTTCGCCGGCTTCCTGCTCCAGCACTTCTCGTGGGGCTCGGTGTTCCTGGTCGCCGTCCCGGCCGTCGCCGTGCTGCTCGTCGCGGGCCCGTTCCTGCTGCCGGAGTTCCGCGCGCCGGCGTCCGGGCGGCTGGACCTGCCCGGCGTGGCGCTCTCGCTGACCGCCGTGCTGCTGATCGTGTTCGGCCTCAAGCAGCTGGCCACCGGCTCGCTGGTCCTGCCGCTCGCGGCTATCGCCGCCGGGGCGCTGCTCGGCGCGGTCTTCGCCCGCCGCCAGCTGACGACGTCGTCGCCGCTGCTGGACCTGCGGCTGTTCCGGAATCGCCCGTTCACCGCGGTGCTGGTGGCGCTGGTGTTCGCCGGCGTCGCGATGGCCGGCGTCGGCCTGTTGGTGACGCAGTACCTCCAGAGCGTCCTCGGGCACTCGCCGCTCGTTTCGGCCCTGCTGTTCGCCCCGATGGGCCTCGGCGTGGCGGCGGGCACGATGACGGCGCCGGCGCTGACCCGCTGGATGTCCCCGGCCACGGCGATCGCGGGCGGTCTCGCGGTGTCGGCGGCGGGCAGCCTCCTGCTGGCGGTCACCGACGGCCTGGTCCCGGTCGTGCTGGGCATCACGGTGCTGACGCTGGGCACGGGCCCGCTGTTCGCCCTCGGCATCGGCCTGGTGCTGGGCTCGGTCCCGCCGGAACGCGCGGGTTCGGCGGCCTCGATGGCCGACACCGGCAACTACCTCGGCGGCTCGCTGGGCCTGGCCCTGATCGGCCTGACGGCGGCGGCGGTGTACCGCGGCGCCTTCCCGGCCGGCACGACGCTCGCGGTGGACATCACCCGGCCGGCGCTGGCGGAGCAGGCGAAGGCGGCGTTCACGACGGCGCTGAACGTGACGGGCGTGATCGCGGCGGTGCTGTTCGCGGGGCTGGCACTGCTGGTGACGACCATGCGCCGGACCGAGGCCGTCGACGCCGAGCCGGTCACGGCTCTGCCTGAAAATGCCAGATGACCAGCGCCGGAGCGCCCGCGTTGACGGCCTGTGCCGCTTCGGGCACCAGGCCGGCCAGGCTCCACGGCCACAGCTCCCACGGCCCCGGCGGCGGGACCGGGGCGGGCGGGTCACCGGCGGGCACGGGTGGTTCCTCGCAGCGCCGCACCTGCAGTCCCACGGCCAGCGCGGCACGCAGGTAGTCCCCGATCGGGTGGCGGTAGCTGCGCAGCCGGCCGGGCCGGCCGCCGGCACCGCGCACGGGCGGGATCGCGCCCTGCGCCACCCGTTCGGGGTGCATGTCGGCGATGACCAGGTGCCCGCCGGGCCGCAGCACCCGGGCGAACTCCGCCAGCACCGGCGCGAGCGCCGGGACGTGGGTCAGCGCCAAGCCGCACACGACCAGGTCGACCGCGGCGCCGACGACCGGGAGCCGGTGCAGGTCACCGAGCAGGAACTCGCCCCGCGGCACACGGGTGCGGGCCCGGGCGAGCATGTCGGGCGAGCCATCCACGCCGATCACCCGATGGCCCAGCCCGGCCAGGATCTCGGCGTAGCGACCGGTCCCGCAGGCGGCGTCGAGCGCCACCCCCGCCGGCAGCGCGCCGGCGATCTCCCCGACCGGAGGCTCGTCGAGGGTGAACGCCGAGTCGGGCCGGTCGTAGGTCGGTGCCCACAGCCGATAGCCGGTGACCGCATCGACCCGGTCGACTTCCACGGCCGCGTCGGCCAGTGTTTCGTCGGCGAGCACGCGGCGGATCTCCGCGATCCGGGCTTCCGTGAAGTCGCGGCCGAACTCGCCGGTGAACGCCCGCAGCAGCGCCAGGCCCTCGATGCCGAGCAGGTAGGCACGTGGGTCTTCGTGGCTCACCCGGCGGACGCTAGTGGTGCGGCCATCGGGTGATCCACCGAATTACGGCCCAACCGGAAGTGCCGGCCGGGCGTGGAGGGGTCGGCCGATCGCTTCGAGCGGCCGAAGAAACCTCAGGGAAGGAACCTTCATGCGCATCCTCCGATCACTGGTGGCCACCGCCGCGGTCGCCGGCGCCCTCTTGGGTGCGAGCGCCCCGGCCGAAGCGGCGAGCACGACCAACTGGCGGATCGAGTACGGCGCGAGTGTGACGGCGGGCACCATCTCCTGGACGGACGGGCGCTCGGCCTCCGTCGACGGCACCGTCCACGCGGTCAGCGGCTACCGCGAGACCTGCGTCTGGGGCGTCAACGGCACCAGCACCACCGCCGTCGCCTGCTACGGCGCCAACCCCGGGAAGGACCACCCCTTCTACCACGGCCTGACGATCGACAAGGTCGGCGGCGTCCAGCTCATCCACATCAGCTTCTACGACGCGGACAACCACAAACTGGGCCAGCGTGGCTGCACCCGGAACGGCTGCGTCGTCGAATGACCTCGCGGAGCTGACAACGGGGCCCTCGACGGCCCCGTTTTCGCTGGTGGGCGCAGCAGGGTTCGAACCTGCGACCGCTCGGGTGTAAGCCGAGTGCTCTTCCGCTGAGCTATGCGCCCTCACGGGGGCGGGCCGGTGCCGGACCGCCGCCGCGGGAGACTCAGGCTGCCAGTTCGGCCACGGCCTTCTTCCAGCCCTGCTGGTCGCGTGCGTCGCGGGGTCCGTTGACCTCGGCGAACCGGACGACGCCGGCCGTGTCGATCAGGAACGTGCCGCGGATCGCCAGGCCGGCTTCGGCGTTGAACACGCCGTACGCCTGGGCCACCTCGCCGTGCGGCCAGAAGTCCGAGAGCAGCGGGAACTGGTAGCCCTCCTTCTCGGCCCACGCCTTGAGCGAGAACGGCGTGTCGACCGAGACGCCCAGGACCTGGACGCCCTTGCCGTCGTAGTCCGCGAACTCGTCGCGGAGCTGGCAGAGCTCGCCGGTGCAGATGCCGCTGAACGCGAACGGGTAGAAGACCAGCAGCACCGGCTTGTCGCCCCGGAAGGACGACAGCTGGACCGGCTGCATGTTGTAGTCCTTGAGCGTGAAGTCGGGGGCCTCAGAACCGACCGCGACAGTCATACCAGCGTTTCCTCTCCCGAACGGACACGTGCCTGCGACGACAACCCTATCGTGTCCGTCCGGCGGGACTTGTTCAGCGCTGCTTCGACTTCGACTTCGGCGACACCAGGCGGGTGCCGATCCAGTTCGGGCCGACACTGATGTTGGCGGTCTGGGCCAGGCCGACGGCGGGCACCGCTTCGGCGATTTCGCTCGGCTCGACGTGCCCGGGCTGTCCCGTCTTGGGGGTGAGCACCCAGATCACGCCGGTCTCCTCCAGGGGGCCCCTGGCGTCGATGAGCGCGTCGCCCAGGTCGCCGTCGTCCTCGCGCCACCAGAGCAGCACCACGTCGATGACCTCGTCGGCGTCCTCGTCGAGGATGTCCCCGCCGATCTGCTCCTCGATCGCCGCGCGGACGTCGTCGTCGACGTCCTCGTCCCAGCCGATCTCCTGGACCACCATCTCGGGCTTGATGCCGAGCCTCTCGGCGACGCTGCTCTGATCAGCGTCTCCCGCGGCGACCACTGCTTTCACTCCTCCAACTGCGACGGAGTGCGGCGTCCCCAGCCCCTCGGAGGGTACGACGGCGCCACACTCGGCTACCCGGTTGCCGATAGCGAACACTGGTGAAGCTCCGCGCGCAACCGTCCACACCGGATCTTTGACAACTCGTGTCGCAGGATACGGCCCGCCACCGGCCGCCCGCGACGGCGTTTCGGGTGCCTGGCGCCCCCGCTCTGCCACCCCTCCGGGGGTCGTCCCCTAGGGTGGGGGAGAAGAAAACGCGCGCGCGATACACCGCGCGCAGGGAGTGGCTCGACCGGGTCGGCCCATGTTACCGCCAAGTAGCGGTGCGGAAGCCGGGACGGAAGACGACGATGGAGAGTCGTACACCCCCGCGTACGAGCACCACCGGCTACAACTTTTCGCAAGGAGACCCCTTGGCCCCGCAGAACGACGGCGCCTCCGGCAAGGAGACCCCGGCACGCGTACGCGTCATCCGTGACGGACTGGCGGCGCACCTGCCCGACATCGACCCGGAGGAGACCGCCGAGTGGCTGGACTCCTTCGACGAGGCTCTCGCGAGGGGCGGTCAGCAGCGGGCCCGGTACCTGATGCTGCGCATCCTCGAGCGCGCCCGGGAGCGGAACGTCGGCGTCCCGGCCCTGACCTCGACGGACTACGTCAACACGATCCCCACCGAGAACGAGCCCTGGTTCCCCGGTGACGAGGACATCGAGCGCCGCTACCGCGCCTGGATCCGCTGGAACGCCGCGATCATGGTGCACCGCGCGCAGCGTCCCGGCGTCGGCGTCGGCGGCCACATCTCGACCTACGCCTCCTCGGCCGCGCTCTACGAGGTGGGCTTCAACCACTTCTTCCGCGGCAAGGACCACTCCGGCGGCGGCGACCAGATCTACATCCAGGGCCACGCCTCCCCCGGCATCTACGCCCGCGCGTTCCTCGAAGGCCGCCTGCGCGAGTCGCAGCTCGACGGCTTCCGCCAGGAGTTCAGCCACGCCGGCGAGGGCGGCGGCCTGCCGTCGTACCCGCACCCGCGGCTGATGCCGGAGTTCTGGGAGAACCCGACGGTGTCGATGGGCCTCGGCCCGATGAACGCCATCTACCAGGCCCGGTTCAACCGCTACCTGCGCGACCGCGGCATCAAGAACACCGACGACCAGCACGTCTGGGCGTTCCTCGGCGACGGCGAGATGGACGAGGCCGAGTCGCGGGGTCTCATCCACGTGGCGGCCGGCGAGGGCCTCGACAACCTGACCTTCGTGATCAACTGCAACCTGCAGCGGCTCGACGGCCCGGTGCGCGGCAACGGCAAGATCATCCAGGAGCTGGAGTCGTACTTCCGCGGCGCCGGCTGGAACGTCATCAAGGTGATCTGGGGCCGCGAGTGGGACTCGCTGCTGCACGCCGACCGCGACGGCGCCCTGGTCAACCTGATGAACGTCACCCCCGACGGTGACTACCAGACGTACAAGGCCAACGACGGCGCCTTCGTCCGGGAGCACTTCTTCGGCCGCGACCCGCGGACGAAGGACCTGGTCAAGGACCTCTCCGACGCCGACATCTGGAACCTCAAGCGCGGCGGCCACGACTACCGCAAGGTGTACGCGGCGTACAAGTCGGCGCTGGAGCACCACGGCCAGCCGACGGTGATCCTCGCCCACACCATCAAGGGCTACGGCCTCGGCCCGGCGTTCGAGGGCCGCAACGCCACGCACCAGATGAAGAAGCTCACCCTCGACGACCTGAAGCTGTTCCGCGACTCGCAGCGGATCCCGATCAGCGACGAGGAGCTCGAGCGCAACCCGAAGCTGCCGCCGTACTACCACCCGGGCGCCGGCTCGCCCGAGATCGAGTACATGATCGGCCGCCGCAAGGCGCTCGGCGGGTTCCTGCCGGAACGCCGCCCCAAGGCCGCCAAGGCCCTGGTGCTGCCCGGCGACAAGGTCTACGAGGGCATCCGGAAGGGCTCCGGCAAGCAGGAGGTCGCCACCACGATGGCGTTCGTCCGGCTGGTCCGCGAGCTGGCGAAGGACTCCGAGATCGGCAAGCGCGTCGTCCCGATCATCCCGGACGAGGCCCGCACCTTCGGCCTCGACTCGATGTTCCCGACGGCCAAGATCTACAACCCGCACGGCCAGACCTACACGTCGGTCGACGCGAGCCTGATGCTGGCCTACAAGGAGTCCGAGAAGGGCCAGCTGCTGCACGAGGGCATCAACGAGGCCGGCTCGACGGCGTCGTTCACCGCCGTCGGCACGTCGTACGCGACGCACGGCGAGCCGATGATCCCGATCTACATCTTCTACTCGATGTTCGGGTTCCAGCGGACCGGTGACGGCCTGTACGCCGCCGCCGACCAGATGGCCCGCGGGTTCGTCCTCGGCGCCACCGCCGGCCGGACCACCCTGACGGGTGAGGGCCTGCAGCACGCGGACGGGCACTCGCTGCTGCTGGCGGCGACCAACCCGGCCGCGGTGGCCTACGACCCGGCGTGGTCGTTCGAGATCGCGCACATCATCAAGGACGGCCTGCGCCGGATGTACGGCGAGACCGGCCCGGACGGCAACGGCGAGAACGTCTTCTACTACATGACGATCTACAACGAGCCGTACCAGCAGCCCGCCGAGCCGGAGAACCTCGACGTCGACGGCCTGCTGAAGGGTCTGTACAAGTACGCCGACGCCCCCGCGGGCGAGGGCCCCGAGGTGCAGATCCTGGTCTCGGGCGTCACGATGCCGGACGCGCTGAAGGCGCAGCAGCTGCTGGCCGAGGAGTGGGGCGTGCGGGCCGCGGTGTGGTCGGCGACGTCGTGGACCGAGCTGCGGCGCGAGGCCGTCGAGATCGACCACGACAACCTGCTCTACCCGGGCAGCGAGCCGCGCGTGCCGTACGTCACCGAGGCGCTCGAGGGCGCGAACGGGCCGGTCGTGGCGGTGTCGGACTGGATGCGCGCGGTGCCGGACCTGATCCGCCCGTACGTCCCGACCGACATGCTGACGCTGGGCACGGACGGCTTCGGCTTCTCCGACACCCGGCCGGCGGCGCGGCGGAAGTTCCTGGTCGACGCCGAGTCGATCACCGTCGGGGCGCTGTCGATCCTGGCCAAGCGCGGCGAGGTCGACCAGGCGAAGGTCCTCGAAGCGGCCACGAAGTACCGGCTCGACGACATCGCGGCCGCCGGGCCGCAGACGTCGGATTCCGGGAACGCGTGACCTCCTGCTAGGTTCGGGACCCGGCAGACATCCGATGTCTGCCGGGTCCCGTGCACGTAGGGAGTTGATGAAGGTGACGAAGCGCCGGTTGCCCAAGCCGAGCGAGCTGCAGCAGATCCTGCGGCCGAAGCCGATCGTGCTGAACCCGACGGACCGGCGGCTGGCGAACGCGCACACCATCGCCGACCTGCGGATGATCGCCCGCAAGCGCACCCCGCGGGCGGCGTTCGACTACACCGACGGCGCGGCCGAGCTCGAGGACAGCCTGCTGCGGGCCCGGCAGGCGTACCGGCGCATCGAGTTCCACCCGAACGTGCTGCGCGGGGTGTCCGATGTGGACACCACCCGGGAGATCCTCGGGAGGACGTCGGCGCTGCCGTTCGCCTTCGCCCCCACCGGGTTCACCCGGATGATGCAGCACGAGGGCGAGGCCGCCGTCGGCCGCGTCGCCGAGCGCAACGGCATCCCGATGGGCCTGTCCACGATGGCGACGACGTCGATCGAGGATCTCGCCGAGGCCGCGCCCGGCGCGCGCAAGTGGTTCCAGCTCTACGTCTGGCGCGACCACGGCGCCGGTGAAGATCTGATGAATCGGGCGTGGGCCGCGGGCTACGACACGCTGATGCTGACCGTGGACACCCCGGTCGCGGGCGCCCGGCTGCGGGACGTCCGCAACGGCCTGACCATCCCGCCGGCGCTGACCCTCAAGACGTTCCTGGACGGGGCGACCCACCCGGCGTGGTGGTTCAACCTGCTCACCACCGAGCCGCTGACGTTCGCGTCGCTCAACCAGTTCGGCGGCACCGTGGCCGAGCTGCTGAACAAGCTGTTCGACCCGACGCTCAACTACGACGACCTCGACTGGGTCCGGCAGACCTGGCCGGGCAAGCTCGTGATCAAGGGCGTGCAGAACGTCGACGACGCCCGCGACGTCGTGAAGCACGGCGCGGACGCGGTGCTGCTCTCCAACCACGGCGGCCGCCAGCTCGACCGCGCCCCCACGCCCCTGGAACTGCTCCCGGCGGTGCTCGACGAGCTCCAGGGCAGCGCGGAGGTCTGGGTCGACACGGGCATCCTGTCCGGCGGCGACATCGTGGCCGCGATCGCCCGCGGCGCGGACGCCGTCCTGATCGGCCGTGCGTTCCTGTACGGCCTGATGGCCGGCGGCGAACGCGGTGTCCAGCGCTGCGTCGACATCCTGCGGACCGAACTGGTCCGCACGATGCAGCTGCTCGGCGTCCGGACCCTGAAGGACCTGACGCCGAGCCACGCCACCCTGCGTTAGACCTGCGCCTGGCCGCCGTCGACGAAGAACTCGACGCCGTTGACGAAGCTCGACTCCGCGGAGGCCAGGAACAGCGCCGCGGCCGCGATTTCCGAGGGATCCCCGAGACGGCCCAGCGGGACCTGCGCCACCAGGCCGTCGACCAGGTCCTGCTGCCCGTCCTCGTCCACCAGGCCCAGCAGGCCCGGCGTCCGCGTCGGGCCCGGGCTCAGGACGTTGACCCGCGTGCCGGTCCCGGCGAGGTCGAGGGCCCAGCTGCGGGCGAAGTTGCGCACCGCCGCCTTCGTCGCCGAGTAGACGCTGAAGGCGGAGCCGGGCCGCGTCGACGTCGTCGAGCCGGTGAGGATGATCGACGCGTTCGCGTTCAGCAGCGGCAACGCCTTCTGGACGGCGAACAGGACACCCTTGACGTTCGTGGCGAAGGTCGTGTCGAACTGCTCTTCGGTGATTTCGCCGAGCGGGGCGAAGACCCCGCCGCCGGAGTTGGCCACGACGACGTCGAGGCCGCGGCCCCGCTCCCCCACCACGCGGTAGAGCGCGTCGAGGTCGGCCAGGTTCGCCGAGTCCGCGCGGACGGCCGTGACGCCGTGGCCGATCTCGGCGACCGCGTCGTCGAGGGCTTCCTTGCGGCGTCCGGTGATGAACACGTGCGCGCCTTCGGCCGCGAAGCGCTTCGCGATGGCGAGCCCGATGCCGGTGCTGCCGCCGGTCACGACGGCGGTCTTGTTCTCCAGGTTCACGCTGCTCCTCCAGTTCTTGACTATCTCGTCCAGAACGTACGCCGTTCTGGACGAGATAGTCAAGAATGGGTATTCTGACCCCATGGCGAGACCCCGGAGCTTCGACGAGACAGCGGTCCTGCGCGCGGCCCGGGATCAATTCTGGGAACACGGTTACGCCGGCACGAAGGTCGACGACATCGCCGCCGCGACCGGCCTCGGCAAGGGCAGCCTGTACGGCGCCTTCGGCGACAAGCACGCGCTCTACCTGCGCGTCTACGACTACTACTGCGCCGAAGCGACCGACGGCGTACGACACCAGCTCGAAGGCCCCGACGACACCGCCCACCGGCGGCTGCGGGACCACGTGCGGGCCATCGCCGAGTCGGTCGTCGCCGACCGGGAGCGCCGCGGGTGCCTGATGGCCAAGGGCGCGGCCGAGTGCTCGGAGCACGACGAAGCCGTCGCGACCCGGACCGGGCAAGCGTTCCGCGCCCTGCAGGACTCCCTGACGGCGTGCATCGCGGGCGCGCAGCGCGCGGGCGACCTCGCCGCCGAGGCCGACCCCGCCCACCTCGCCGGGCTGGTGCTGGCCGTCCTGCGCGGGCTCGAAGCGCTGGGCAAGGGCGGCGTCGGACCGGACGAGATCCGCGCGATCGCCGAGACCGCCCTGGCCGTGCTGCCGAAGCCGTGAAGCACTGACTCATTGGGCCAACTGGTCTCAACTTCTTGACGGACCGCCTGGTTTGTGACGAAGATCTCGGACACCCGCCGAAAGGCCGTTTTCGCATCGTGGAAAACGGAGGTCGTCCGTGTTCGTCCAGGATCTGACTCCGCTGGGCTCGCTGGGCCTGTCCGCGCTGGTCGCCGTGCTGCCGCTCGCCACCGTCCTCGTGCTGCTCGGGGCCGTCCGGATGCGGGCGCACCACGCCGCCCTCATCGGCTTGCTCGTCGCCCTCGTCGTCGGCGTCGCCGCGTACGGGATGCCGGTCGTGCAGGCCGTCTCCGGGGCGCTCGAAGGCGCCGCGTTCGGGTTGTGGCCGATCATGTGGATCGTCGTCAACGCGCTGTGGATCTACCGGCTCACCGTGCGGACCGGGCACTTCGACGTCCTGCGCCGCTCGTTCGGCCGGATCTCCGACGACCCGCGCATCCAGGCCCTGATCATCGCCTTCTGCTTCGGCGCGCTGATGGAAGCCCTCGCCGGGTTCGGCGCGCCGGTCGCGATCAGCGCCGTGATGCTGGTGGCCGTCGGCTTCCACCCGGTCAAGGCCGCCGTCGTCGCGCTGGTCGCCAACACCGCGCCGGTCGCGTTCGGCGCCATGGGCACCCCGGTCGTCACCCTCGCCCAGGTCACCGGCCTGCCGCTGCAGGACGTCTCGTCGATCGTCGGGCGGCAGACGCCGCTGCTCGCGCTGGTCGTGCCGCTGCTGCTGGTGATCATCGTCGACGGCAAGCGCGGCCTGAAGGACACCTGGCTGCCCGCGCTCGTCTGCGGGGTCGCGTTCGGGCTCGTGCAGTTCCTCGCCTCGAACTACGTGTCCCCGCAGCTGGCCGACATCGGCGCGGCGCTGGCCGGTGCGGCCGCGCTGGTCGCCCTCCCCCAGACCCGGCGCCCGGTGCCCGAAGCCGTCCGGATCGGCACCGGCGGGACGGCGACCGCCGAAGCGCCGCCGGAGGACGCGCGCGGCGACGTCGTCAAGGCGTACCTGCCGTACCTGCTCATCATCGTGATCTTCTCGGTCGCCGTGCTGCCGCCGGTCAAGCGGCTGCTGGACAAGGCGACCTGGAAGTTCCACTGGCCCGGGCTGAACGTCGCCGGGCCGAACGGGAAACCGGTGTCCGGCAACACGTTCTCGCTGCCGTTCCTCAACACCGGCGGAACACTGGTGCTGCTGGCGGGCGTCATCACCGCGGCGCTGCTGGCCGTTTCGGCGAGCGACACCGCGCGGGAGTGGCTGGCGACGGTCAAGGAGCTGCGGTTCGCGATCCTCACCGTCACCGGCGTGCTCGCGCTGGCCTACGTGATGAACCTGTCCGGCCAGACGACCACGATCGGCACGTTCATCGCCGCCGCGGGCGCCGGGCTGGCGTTCCTCTCCCCGGTGCTGGGCTGGTTCGGCGTCGCCGTCTCGGGGTCCGACACCTCGGCGAACGCGCTGTTCGGCGCCCTGCAGGTGACCGCGGCGCACCAGACGGGCCTGCCGGCGGACCTGCTGGCCGCGGCGAACAGCTCCGGCGGCGTCCTCGGCAAGATGGTCTCGCCGCAGAACCTCACCATCGCCTGCGTGGCGGCGAACCTGCCCGGCGAGGAGGGGAAACTGCTGCGGAAGGTGCTGCCGTGGAGCGTCGGGCTGCTGCTGGTGATGTGCCTGATCGTCCTGGGTCAGAGCACGCCGGTGCTCAGCTGGATGCTGCCGTGACCCCGGGCCGGGCGGCGACGCGCTGGGCGGAGCGGTTCCAGCTCCACCAGCCGTGCACGACCAGGCCGGCGAAGACGATGTAGATCGCGGCGGAGAAGTAGAGGCCGGAGGAGATCTGCAGCGGGACGCCGATGGCGTCGACGGCCAGCCAGACCAGCCAGAACTCGACCAGCCCGAGCCCCTGCGCCCCGAAGGCGACGAGGGTGCCGACGAAGATCGCGGCGTCCGGCCAGGGCGCCCAGGACGCGTTCAGGGCGTCGAGGACCAGCGCCATCACGGTGGTGCCGACGGCGAAGGCGCCGATCATCGCGAGCCGTTCGGCGAGCCGGCCCTTGCGGACGACGACGCCGAACACCGGGTCCTGGCGGCGCGTCCAGGCCCACCAGCCGTAGACGGAGATGGCGAGGATGGCGACCTGCCGCGCGGCGAGCCCGCCGAGGTGCGCGGAGACGTAGACGGCGAACAGCAGCACGGTGGCCCCGACCTGCACCGGCCACGTCCACAGGGTGCGACGCTGCGCGAGGAACACGACGGCGAGCGCGAACACCTGCCCGGCGAGCTCCGCGATCGAAATCCACTGGCCGAGCACGGTGATCCCGTGGTGCAGCAGGAAGTCCACGTCACGCCCCTTTCGTCCTACCGCTCCCAACATGCTCGCCGGCGGGCGAATTCCCTAGGGAGTGTGAGGGGCGAGACATCCCATGGACTGGACGTCCCCGACGCGCAGCGTGCCGCCGCGCACGACCCGGGCGTGCACGCCGAGCGTCATGCCGTTCGCGCCGGTGATCGTCTTGAGCAGCCCGGGCGCGGCCGGGAGCCCGTCCCAGGGCAGGTCGACCATCACGCAGCGGACGGCTTTGCGCAGGATTTCCAGCTCGACCTCGCCGATCCGGACGTGCCGCCCCAGCCAGGCCTCTTCGGCGAGCTCCGGCGCCGGGCCGGTGTCGAGCAGGACGTTGGGCCGCAGCCGCCGCGCGTCGATCCCGGCGCCGGGAGCGCGCTCGGCCAGCCAGGCCAGCGACGACGTCGTCAGCAGGTGGACGGCGGCCTCGTCGTGGTGCGGAACGTCCGCTTCCTTCGCCAGGGCGACGCCGGGCCGGCCGAGGGCGGCCGCGATGTCGGCGTCACCCCGGGCGGTGCGGCCGTCCGGCAGGGTCACGACCGGGACGTCACCGTCGTAGCGAGCGGCGAAGGTGTTCAGGCCGGGCATCCGCCGGAAGCGGCGGGTGTTCTTGCCGCTGCCGAACTTGCCGTCCGGATCGCGGACCGCGTACAGGCGGTCGCCGTCGAGGCCGCGTTCGCCGACCTGCACCTCGGCCAGGCGTTCGCCCACCATCGACTTCACCGGATAGCGCCACAGCGCCGCAACGACCCCCATGCGGCGAGCGTAGCGACAGCCCGGCCCCAAGCGCCCCAATGTGGCGTTGGGTGCGTCCAACGCACCGAACGCCACATTGGGTGCGTCCAACGCACCGAACGCCACATTGGGGC
>NZ_JBSGJD010000110.1:0-29250 GCF_053605405.1 Amycolatopsis sp. NPDC003861 | reverse complement strand
TTAATCTTCCGCCCCCCACCTACAACAACACCAAAACCCAAACACTCTTCCCCTACACCCCGCTCTCCCTATCTGTAACACCGGCCGGGGGGCGGTGCCCTCCGCGGAGGGCACCGCCCCATTCCGCTAACCCACCTGCTTCTGCATCTCCTCCTTCTCGAACCGGGACGGCCGGGCCCTGGCGATCCGGGCGATCGCCGCGCCCCACTCGTCGCCGGGCGCGCCGCTCAGCCCGCCGAGGACCCCGCGGCAGGCGGCCTTCCAGCCCTCCGGTCCGACCTCGCCGAGTCCGAGCGCGGCCGCCACCTCGGCCTGCAGTTGCGCGTCGATCAGCCGGTAGCCGTAGTAGAAGTACAGCGGGATCAGCGACGGGTCCTCGGCGTTCAGGGTGACGACCGTCTTGCCGTTGTCGCCGGCGTAGGTCTCGGCCTTCGCCATCAGCGCGCTGACCGGGCTCTCGCCTCCCGGCCACTTCGCGTTTTCGGCTTTGGGCTTGGCGATGATGTGGTGGAGCACCAGCTTCCCCCAGAGCCCGACCTTCATCACCGCGAGGACCTCGTCCTCGTGCGAGGCGACGAAGTAGTGTTCCTTGGCCGACGTCGCCCCGCCCAGGCCGTCGGCCATCGACTTGATCTCCTTGACCACGTACTCGCGATCGGTGTACTTCAGCTGCCGCTTCGGCTGCGCTTTGAGCACCCCCGGGGCGAGGTCGATCCAGGCCAGCAGCACCTTGACGACCGCCGCCCGGTCCCCCACCTGCACTTCGGTGATCTGCATGCGTGCACGTTCCCTCCACGCCCGAAGGCGTCGTCAGCACGGATTCTCCGAACGAGCTCCGAGCAGGGAGTCGCGCCGGCGTTCCCGGCGTTACACGGGATTCGGCCGAAAGTGTTGCGGCGCAGTCTGTTTCAGCTCGACGGCCGAGTGCACCACCCGGATGGCCGCACTACGCGAGCAGGGTGAGCAGCCGGGCCACCTCGTCCCGGACCGCGTCCCGGCCGGGGGCCAGGTAGCGGCGAGGATCGGTGAGCGCCGAGTGCGATCCGAGCGTCGAACGCACGGCTTCGGTGAGCACCTGGTTCAACCGGGTGCCGACGTTGACCTTCACGATGCCGCTGGCCACCGCCCCGCGCAGGCCTTCGTCGGGTACGCCGGACGAGCCGTGCAGCACCAGCGGCACCGGGACCCGGTGCGCGAGCGCCGCGATCAGCGACTCGTCGAGCACCGCGCTGCGGTCGGCCATGGCGTGCGCGGAGCCGACGGCCACGGCCAGGGAGTCGACGCCGGTCGCCGCGACGAACTCGCGGGCCTCGTCCGGGTCCGTGCGCACGCCGGGAGCGTGGGCGCCGTCCTTGCCGCCGATCTCGCCGAGCTCGGCCTCGACGCGGCAGCCCGCGGCGTGGCAGCGTTCGACGACCGCTTTCGTCCGGGCCACGTTTTCGGCGTAGGGCAACGCGGCGGCGTCGAACATGACCGACGTGATGCCCAGGTCGAGTCCCTCGCGGATGAGCTCCTCGTCCTCGATGTGGTCGAGGTGGACCAGGACGGGCACGGTCGCGGTCTCGGCCAGCCGCAGGCAGGCGAGCGCGAACGGCGCGAGCGAACCGTGATAGCGGACGGCGTTCTGCGAGATCTGCAGGACCACCGGGAACCCGCTGCGCTCCGCGCCGGCCACGACGGCTTCGGCGTGCTCGATCAGGATCGCGTTGAACGCCCCGATCGCGCGCCGCCGGGCACGCAGGTCGTCCAGCAGGGTCGTCCAGTTCATCGGATCCTCTCCACGTTCACCGCCGGAAGCCACCGGTTCCTGGCCGCGAGGTCGATCTCGCCGGCGACCGGCCGCAGCACCGCGGCGGCCGACGTGGCGACGACGTCCGCGAGCGCCGCCGTCCAGTCCACTTCGGACAGTCTGGTCAGGTGCCCGGCCAGCGCGGCGGCGCCCGCGTCCCCGGCCCCGGCCGGATTGCCGGTGACCACCTCGGCGGGCCGGGCCCGCCAGACGCCCTGGGCGGTCACCGCCGTCGCGCCTTCGGCACCGCAGGTCGCCACCACCGCGGGTGCTCCCGCGGCCACGAGGTCCCGGCAGGCGCCGGGCCCGCCCAGGTCCCCGAGCTCGTCCTCGTTCGGCATGAGCACCGCACCGCTTCCGACGACCTCGCGGAGGGCGGCGCCGGAAACGTCGGCGATGACCGGCACACCGTGCCGGGTGCACAGCCGGACCAGCTTCGCGGGGACGTCGGCACCCAGCCCCTCGGGGAGGCTGCCGGAGATCACGACGGCTCCCGCCCCGGCCGCCAGCTCGGCGCCGAGAGCGTCGAGGATGCCGGTTTCCGCGGTCGCGCCGGCCGGGAAGCCGTTCTCCTGCAACATGGTCGTGCCGTCGGCGCGGGTGACCACCGCCACCGTCCGCCGCACCGCGGGCAGCGCCGGGACGAGCCGGTGCGCGAGTTCCAGGCGGTCCAGGCCGTCCCGGAACTCGTCCGGCGTCCGGGTGGTGGTCAGGGCCAGCACCACGCTCTCGCCGCCCAGTTCGCGCACCACGGCCGCGACGTTGACCCCTTTGCCGCCGGCGCGGGACCGGACGTCCGGCACCCGCACGGTCTCCCCCGGGCGCAGCACGTCCACCCGGTAGGTCACGTCGATGGCGGGGTTGAGGGTGATCGTCAGGATCCGGGCGGTCACGGCTCGGCGGTCACTTCCGCGCGGTACACCATCAGGGTCGAGCCGACCAGGGCCAGCACGATGCCCGCGAGCTGGAACCCGGTCGGGGTGGCGCCGAAGAACAGCAGCGACAGGACGATCGTCAGCACGGGCGCGAGGGCGTTGGTCACCGGCGCCACGATCGACGCCTTGCCCCGGCTCATCGCCATCACGAGGAACAGCGCGCCGACCGCGTTGAGCAACTGGGTGCCCGCGGTGAGCGCCGGTGCCTGCCACGGGTACCCCAGCGGGAGCCCGCCCATCATCAGCACCGCGACCGGGATCAGCAGCAGCCCGCTGATCGTCATCCAGCCGAACGTCGACGCGTCGTCGACCCCGGCGAGCGCGGCCTTGCGCATGAAGAACGCCTGCACCCCCCACGCCACGCACACCCCGGCCGCCAGCACCAGGTAGAGCCACCCGCTGTCCCCGCCGTCCCCGGTCGAGACGGAGAACAGGACGACCGCGACCAGCGCGAGCAGCACCCCGGCCCACGACCACCCGCCGAGCCGTTCCCGCAGCGCGACGAAGGCCAGCAGCACGGTGACCGCGGGCGAGAGCGCGACGATCGGGAAGATCACGTAGGCCGGCCCGATCGTCAGGGCCTTGAACAGCACGAGCTGCCCACCCGCACCGGTGAGCCCGATCAGCAGCCCGTAGCCGGCCGCGACCCGGCTCCGGCTGAACTTCTTGCCCCGCAACGAGAACCACGCGGGCACGAGCATGGTCAGCGCCCACACCACGTACACCATCGGGTCGGGGTAGGCGTAGAGCTTGGTGGGCAGGCTGGAAAAGGCGCCCCACACGCCCCAGAACAGCACCAGCAGTCCCGCGTACGGGATCCAGGTGCGGGTGGACACGGCGGTTCCGGTCATTTCGGCTCCTCAGCGAGGCAGGGACGCGGTGGGGTGGACCTGCTCGGCCCGCAACGGGTGCCCGTGCAGGCGCGCCGCGTAGAGCGCGGCACCGATGTGCGGTTCCAGCAGGGGCGCCCGCAGGTCGTACTCGAGGGACAGCGCGTCGCGGAACGACGACAGCACGTGCGCCGACCCGAACACGCCGCCGGAGTACGAGAGCGGAACGCTGTGCCCGGCCTCGAAGCCGAGGGCCGTCCGGCCGACGTCCACGAGCAGGGCGAGCTCGCGCCCGGCCTCCCGCAACACTCCGGTCGCGACCGCGTCCCCGGCGTCCGCGGCCCGGACCACGACCTTGCTCAGGCTCGCGATCCGGCCCCGGTCGCCGTGCCAGCGGTTGACGACGACGTCGATCGCGTCGAAGTCGGCGGCGAGGCCGAGCGCCTGGCGCAGCTCCGCCACGAGGGGGCCGGCGGGCAGCCGTCCGTCGACCATGCGGCTGAACGCGTTCAGGCCCTGGATCGCGACCCAGTAGCCGGAGCCTTCATCGCCGAACAGCTCGCTCCAGCCGCCACCGCGCCACTGCCTGCCGTCGTGCTCGCCGTAGGCGATCGAGCCGGTGCCGGCGACGACGTTGATGCCGTCGATCGCCCCCAGTGACCCGGCCCAGCCGCAGATCATGTCGTTGCCGCAACGGTAGTTCCGGGTGCCGAGGATCCGGCCGGGGATGGCGTCGAGCACCGGCACGTCGGCACTGATCTCCCCGTAGGCGGGCAGGCCGAAGAAGGCGTAGGAGATGTCCGGCACCGGAAGGCCCGCGGCGGCACAGACTTCGCCGATCCCCTGGCGCAGCAACGGTTCCACGATCTGCAGGCCGTCGCTGAGGTAGTACACGCTCGCGGTCTTGGCCTCCGCGACCACCCGGCCGTCCGGGCTGACCAAGCAGAACGCCGTTTTCGTGCCACCGCCGTCGACACCGAGGTACACGTCAGCTCACCTCCGGAGGAGTGAAATCGTGGATGACCACGCCCTGCACCACGCGGTTCACTTCACCGTCGGGGAACGGGTTGTCCGGGGTGACGCCCAGGGCGAGCGAGCAGGCGAGCGCCGTGGTCTGAGCCGCGATCACCGCGAGCAAGGCGTGGCCGGCCACGGGGAGGCCGCGCGGCGAAGGCACGGGCCAGACCCGGGCACCCCCGGTCCCGGTGCCGTCACCCACCACGACCACCCGCTCCTCGCCGAGCGACAGCACCAGTTCGCGGGCGATGTCGACGTCGTACTGCCGCGTGTGCGGATCGGCGGAGAGGAAGACGACGGCGATGGTGCGCTCGTCGAGCACCGATTTCGGGCCGTGCCGGAAACCCAGCGCGGAATCGGCGATGCCGACCACCTCACCCCGGGTCAGCTCCAGGCACTTGAGCGCCGCCTCGCGGGCCAGCCCGCGCAGCGGCCCGGAGCCCAGGAACACCAGCCGGGCCGGCTTGGCGCCGGCGATCGCCGACGCGTGGTCCGCGGCGTCGGCGAGCACGGCCGTCCCGGCGCGGGCCAGCGCCTCCACGTCGACGTCCACGCCGAAGGCGAGCAGGGCGGATAGGGCCATCCCGGTGAACGAGGACGTCATCGCGAATCCGCGGTCGTTGACCTCGTCCGGAAGGGACACCACGACGGCCCGGCCGGCACCGGCCCACCGCCGTGCCAGCTCGCCCGCCGGATCGCAGGTGATGACCAGGTGCGCCAGTTCGGGGGTCAGCCGGTCCAGCAGGTCCGCCGCCGCGACGGACTCGGGGCTGTTGCCGCTGCGTGCGAAGGAGACCAGGAGGATCGGCCGCTCGTCGACCACGGCCAGGGGGTCGGCGACGATCTCGGTGGTCGCGATGGCCTCGACCGGCCGGCCGAGCCGGCGCGCGAGGTCGCGGGCCACGATCTGGCCGACGAACGCCGAAGTGCCCGCCCCGGTGAGGACGATCCGCCGGCCGGGCAAGGCGATCAGCCGCTCGATGTCCGGCCGGGCGCGCCGGACGGCGTCCGCCACCCGGAGCCAGGTGGCGGGCTGCTGCCCGATCTCCCGTGCGGTCCAGCTGTCGCCGGACGACCGCCCGTTGCTGTGCATAGGTGTTGCCTCCGATGTCCGAGGACGTCCTCCGGCAGAGTCATCCGCCGCCGCGCGAGCGGGCAAGGTTCGGTGGCCAAATGCGCATTCGGAGTGAGCGTTTCGGCGGCTGTCGTAGGCTCGCCCCATGTCCACGCGGAAACGGCGCACCACCCGGGCCGAACGGCTCTCGGAGCTGCTGCGCGTGCTCGCGGACACCGGCTCGCTGCAGGTGGGCGAGCTCAGCGCCCGGTTCGGCGTCTCCTCCGCCACGCTGCGGCGTGATCTGGCCAAACTGGAGGAACAGCGGCTGCTGACCCGCACCCACGGTGGCGCCCGGCCCCGGGGACGCACGACCGAAGTGCCGCCGCCCTACCGGGAAAACCGGTCCCGGGACGCCAAACGCGCCATCGTGCAGGCGGCGATCCGCACGCTGCCGTCCGGGCCGCACGTCCTCGCCCTGACCGGCGGCTCCACCACGAGCGAACTCGCCAGGGAACTGCCGGGCCGGGCGGACCTGACCGTCGTCACGAACGCGTTGAACATCGCGATGGACCTGGCCCTGCACCCCCGGCTGAAACTGGTCGTCGTCGGCGGGGTCGCCCGGCCCCAGTCCTACGAGCTGGTCGGGCCCTGGGCCGAGCACGTGCTGGCCTCGATCAGCGTCGGCACCGCGTTCGTCGGCGTGGACGGCATCGACGCGACGGCGGGCATCACCACCCACGACGAGAACGAGGCCCGGACCAACCGCGCCATGCTGGGGCGCGCGCAGCGGGTGATCGTGCTGGCCGACGGCAGCAAGCTCGGGCGCACCACCCTCGCCCGGATGGGGGACATCCGGGACGTGCACGAGGTGATCACCGACTCCTCCGCCGCGCCCGGCGCGGTCGCGGCGATCCGCCGGGCCGGGGTCCGGGTCACCGTGGTCGAAGCCGCCGGCCGGTGAAACGCGCATCGCGAATGCGCGTTTCGTTGACCGCGGTCGCCGTCCTGCCTACCTTTCGCCGTCACCAGCCCCGACGATGACGGAGTTCCGGATGAAGCGTTCCTTCCCCGTCCACGGCAAGCGATTAGCCTCTTTCACGGCCGCGGGCGCGCTGGCCGTCGGCACGCTCACCGCGGTCGCCGCACCGGCGTCGGCCGCGATCACGCTCCCGCCGCAGGCCGCCGGGTTCGACTACCAGATCGGCGGCGCCTACACCCCGCCCTCGGGGGTGCAGATCGTCAGCCGCGACGTCTCCGCGGCCCCGGCGAGCGGGAAGTACAACATCTGCTACCTCAACGCTTTCCAGGCGCAGGAAGGCGCAGACGGCGACTGGCCGAGCGATCTGTTGCTGCGCGACGCGAACGGCAACAAGGTCGTCGATCCGGACTGGAAGGAGACGCTGCTCGACCTGCGCACGGCCGACAAGCGCTCGCGGGTCGCGGCCAAGGTCGGCAGCTGGATCGACACGTGCGCGTCGAAGGGCTACCAGGCGATCGAGCCGGACAACTACGACAGCTACTCGCGGTCGAAGAACCTGCTCACCACCACCCACGCACAGGAGTACATCAAGCTGCTGTCGGCCCACGCCCACGGCAAGAACCTCGCCATCGCCCAGAAGAACACCCCCGAACTGGCCGGCAACCGGGTCGCCAACGGCCTCGACTTCGCCGTCACCGAAGAATGCGGCGAGTACGAGGAGTGCGCCGACTACGCGGGCCCGTTCAACAACCGGGTGGTCGACGTCGAGTACACCGCGTCGGGCATGACCAAGGGCTGCCCGTCGTGGAAGAACAAGATCAGCATGGTCCGGCGGGACCTGTACGTGGTGCCCCAGGGGACGAGCGGGTACGTCCGCAAAACCTGCTGAGGACCCGCCTTGACACGTTCGATCGCGCTCGCTTTACTGCTGTCCACGTCGGGAGCACCGACGTCAGAGGTACGCCCAGCCCGTATGTCGGTTCCACCGCGAGCCCGGACCGAGTCGCCAGGACGCGAGAGTCCGAGGCGGGGTCGTGCCCACCATCATCGGGAGTCGGCGATGATGACTTTCCCCTTCCCCCGCAAGACGAGCTGATGGACCGCCGCGGATTCCTGCGCGGCGCCGGTGGTCTGGCCCTCGGCGCCGCGCTCGCCGGCTGCGGCCCGGCGCGGGCCACCGGGGGCCCGGTCACGGTCGAGGTCTGGCACGGCCAGACCGACACCGGCAAGAAGGTTCTCGACGAGCTCGTCGCGGACTTCCACCGGACCCACCCCGGGATCCGGATCGACCTGGGCGGCGGGGTCCTCGCCGACGCGATGCTGCAGAAGATCACCGCGGCGCTCGCGTCGGGGTCGTTCCCGGACATCGCCTACGTCTTCGGTTCGGACCTCGCCAGCGTGGCGCGCAGCCCCAGCGTCGTCGACGTCACCGACCTCGTCGACGCAGGCCCCGGCTTCTGGGCGCCCGCCCGGGAAGCGGTCACCGTCAACGGCCGCGTCCGCGCGGTCCCGGCGCTGCTCGACTCCCTCGCCGTGGTGTGCAACAAGGAACTGTTCGCGGGCGCCGGGATCCCGCTGCCCGCCGCGGGCTGGACGTGGGCCGAGTTCGTCGCCACGGCGAAGAAGCTCACCGACCCGGGCAACGGCACCTTCGGCACCGCGTGGCCGGCCACCGGCGACGAGGACACCGTGTGGCGGCTGTGGCCGATGGTGTGGGACCTCGGCGGCGACGTCATCGGCGCCGGCGGGCGCGGCATCGGGTTCGCCGGCCAAGGCGTCCGCGCCCTGGAGGTGGTCCGCGACCTCGCCGCGGCGAAGGCCGTCTACCTCGACCCCAAGACCGGCAGCGAGCAGATGTACCAGGCGTTCCAAGCCGGGCACATCGGCATGGTGCCGACCGGGCCGTGGCAGCTGCCCGACATCACCGACGCCGGGGTCGACTACGCGGTCGTGCCGCTGCCGAGCTTCAGCGGCCGCCCGGTCACCATCTCCGGCCCGGACACCTGGACGCTCTTCGACAACGGCGAAGAACGCGTGGCGGCGGCCCGCACCTTCCTGTCCTGGCTGGCAGACCCGGCCCAGGACGTCCGCTGGGACGACGGCGCGGGCAGCCTCCCGCTGAGCCGCCGGACGCAGCAACTGCCCGCGTGGGAGGAGAAAACCGCCGGAACGCCGGGCCTGCCGGTGTTCGTCGACGCGCTGGAGAACGCCCGCGTCCGGCCGGTGCACCCGGCCTACCCGCAGGTGTCGGCGGCGCTCGGCACCGCGATCGTCGCCGTGCTGCTCGGCCGGGCGACACCGGCCGACGCCCTGCGCGACTGCGCCGCGGCCGCGAACGCCGCCCTGATCATTCCGCGATAGGGAGCCGCCATGCCCGGACTGCCGAGGCCCATCACCGTCACACCCATACAACGCCGGCAGCGTCGCGAAACCGCGGCCGCGTGGGCCTACGTCTCCCCCGCCGTGCTCATCATCCTCGGCCTCGGTGTGGTGCCGGTGGCCTGGTCGCTCGTGCTGTCCTTCCAGGCCGACGACCTGGTGACCCCGAGCCGCTGGGTGGGCCTGGACAACTACGCCGCGCTCGCCCAGGACCCGCACTTCGCCCAGGCCGTCGGGAACACCGTGCTGTACACGGTGTTATACGTCCCGCTCAGCATCCTGTTCGGGTTCCTGCTGGCGCAGGCACTGAACCGGCGCATCCGCCTGGTCGGCGTCTACCGGACGCTCGTGTTCGTGCCCTTCGTGCTGTCGGCGACGGCCCAGGGTGTGCTGTTCTCCTTCATCCTCGACCCGCAGTTCGGCGCGGCCAACTCGCTGCTGCACCACCTCGGCGTGTCGCCGCAGGGCTTCCTGACCGACCCGGCGCAGGCGCTGCTGGTGCTGGTCGGCATCACGCTGTGGAGCGGCACCGGCTTCTGCGTCGTGGTGTACCTCGCGGCGCTCCAGGACGTCCCGCCGTCGCTGGTCGAGGCCGCGCGGCTGGACGGCGCCGGGACGTGGCGGGTGCTGCGGCACGTGACGCTGCCCGCGGTCACCCCGGTGACGGCGTTCCTCGTGCTGTGGCAGCTGATCACGTCGCTGCAGGTGTTCGACCTGGTGTACGTGACGACCAAGGGCGGCCCGCTCGGCTCGACCACGGTCATCGTCTACTTCGTCTGGGAGCAGGCGTTCAAGAACTTCACCGCCGGTTACGGCGCGGCGTCGGCCTACGTGCTCGCGCTGGCCCTGCTGGTCGTCGTGGCCGTCCTGCGCGTGCTGCGCCGACCGGGGAAGGCCCTGCGATGACCACACAACCCGCCCGGCTCGACGCACCCGCGACCCGCGCCGCGCTGCCCGTGCTGCGCCGGCCCCGGCTGCCGTTCAGTCCCTGGCACCTGCTGCTCGTGCCGCTGGCACTGGTGTTCGCGGCGCCCTTGGGATGGCTGCTGCTCAGCTCGGTGATGAGCAACGCCGAGATCAACCGGTTCCCGCCCGCGCTGTGGCCGTCCCATGTGGACTTCTCGGGGTACCGCTACGTCCTCGACAACGCGTTGTTCGTGCGCTGGTTCACGAACTCGCTGATCGTCTCGGCGGTCACTGTGGTGTCGAACCTGCTGTTCGGCACGCTCGGCGGGTACGCGTTCGCGCGGATGCGGTTCACCGGCTCGCGGGCGCTGCTCGCGCTGATGGTCGCGACGATGGCGATCCCGTTCCAGCTCACCATGATCCCGACGTTCCTGGTGATGAAGGAGCTCGGCCTGATCGACACCCTCGGCGCGCTCATCGTGCCGTCGCTGGTGACGCCGTTCGCGGTGTTCCTGCTGCGCCAGTTCTTCCTGTCGCTGCCCCGCGAGCTCGAAGAGGCGGCGTGGATCGACGGCTGTTCGCGGCTGCGCGTGCTGTTCACCATCGTCGTTCCGCTGTCCCGGCCCGCGTTGAGCACGGTGGCCGTGCTGACGTTCTTGAGCACCTGGAACGACCTGACCTGGCCGCTGATCGCGGTCAACCACGACACGACGTACACGCTGCAATTGGGGCTCACCACGTTCCAGGGCCAGCACCACACGAACTGGGCCGCGGTGATGGCGGGCAACGTCATCACCGTGCTGCCGGTGCTGCTGGCCTTCCTCGGCGCGCAGAAGACGTTCATCCAGTCCGTCACCTCCAGCGGGCTCAAGGGCTGACCTCCCTCCCAACCTGATCGGAATCCGATGACCCCCAAGATCACCTTCGTCGGCGCCGGCAGCGTCGTGTTCACCCAGGGCCTGCTCGCCGACCTGTTCACCTACCCCGAGCTGGACGGCGTGCACGTCGCCCTGCACGACATCGACCCGGACCGGCTGGCGACCGCGCTGGCCGCGGCGCAGCGGATCGCCGCCGTGCGGGGGGTCGAACCGGTGCTCACCGCGCACGCCGACCGCCGGGAAGCCCTTGCGGGCGCGGACTTCGTCGTGAACATGGTCCAGATCGGGATGGGCGCGGCGACGCGCACCGACTTCGAGGTGCCGGAGGAGTTCGGCCTGCACCAGACCATCGGCGACACCCTCGGCATCGGCGGGATCTTCCGCGCGCTGCGGACGTTCCCCTTCCTCCGGGCGCTCGGAGCGGACATCGCCGACGTCTGCCCGGAGGCGTGGCTGCTGAACTACACGAACCCGATGGCGATGAACGTCCAGTACCTGAGTGAAGCCACCAAGCTGACCCGGGTCGTCGGGCTGTGCCACTCGGTGTACTGGACGGTGCACGGGCTCGCCAGGCTGGTCGGGGTGCCGTTCGAGGAGGTGACCTACGTCGCGGCCGGCGTCAACCACCAGGCGTGGGTGCTGCGCTTCGAGCACGCGGGCGCTTCCCTCTACCCGCGGCTGCGCGAGCTGGCCGAGTCCGACGAGCAGCTGCGGCGGCGCGTCCGGTTCGACATGCTGCGGCGGCTGGGCTACTACCCGACGGAGACGAGCGAGCACTCGGCCGAGTACGTGCCCTGGTACCTCAAGCACGACACCGAAATCGACCGCCTGCGGCTGCCGATCGGCGCCTACCTGGCCATCGTCGCGGAGAACGAGGCCGAGTACGAGCGAACCCGCCGGGCGATCGCGGCCGACGAGCCGCTGCCGGTGGAGGGCACGGGCGAGTACGCCCCGCAGATCGTCCACAGTGTCCTGACCGGAACACCGAGGACGGTGTACGGCAACGTGGTCAACCGGGGCTTGATCGAGAACCTGCCGTCGCGCGGCGTGGTCGAGGTCCCCTGCCTGGTCGACGGCACGGGCCTCCGCCCGACCCGCATCGGCGAGCTGCCCCCGCAACTGGCCGCGCTGAACCGGACGTACTTGAGTGTGAACGAGCTGGTCGTCCGAGCGGCGATCGAGGACAACCCCCACCACATCCGCCACGCGGCGATGGCCGACCCGGCCACGGCGGCGGCGTTGCCGGTGGAGCGGATCTTCTCACTGTGCGACGCGATGGTCCGCGCCCACGGCGACCGGCTCCAGCCCGCGCTGCGGGCGGTGCTCGGGCGGTGAGTCACCCGAGATGAGCGGCTCAGGAGGTGGCGCCGCTCGGGTTCGCTCGTGGTGGGGTGGGCCGCCTCGCGATAGCCGGTGTGGGCTCGCTCCCGCCGCGGTGGCAAGTCTGGGCCGCGAAACGGCGCCACGTCGACTTGGCCACCGGCGGGCCCCAGGTCAGAAATCCGGCAAGCCGCTGGCGGCCCGCACGTCACGAGATCCGGCAGCCGCGGGCGCGACCCCTCACCCAAGTCGCGCGGCGCGGGTCAGGAGGTGGCGCCGCTCCGGCTCGCTCGTCGTGCGCCGCGCTGCCTCGCGGTAGCCGGCGCGGGCCGCGTCGTGGTCGCCCGCCAGCTCCTGCAAGTGGGCCCTCACCGATACCAGGTGGTGCGATGCCGAGAGGCGGTCGTCGGCCGAAAGCGCCTCGAGGAGGGCCAAGCCCGCCGCCGGGCCGTGGACCTCGGCCAGTGCCACCGCTCGGTTGAGCGTCACCGCCGGGTTGGGCGCCACCCGCTCCAGGAGCGTGTACAACGCCAGAATCTGGGGCCAGTCCGTGGCTTCCGCCGTCGGGGCCTCGTCGTGGAGCGCGGCGATCGCCGCCTGCAGCTGGTACGGGCCGACCGGGCCGCTCGCCAGGGCGCCGGTCACCAACGCCACGCCCTCGGCGATCGCCTTGGCGTCCCACCGCGTGCGGTCCTGCTCGCCGAGCGGGACCAGGGATCCGTCCGGGGCCGTGCGGGCCGGGCGGCGGGCGTCGGTCAGCACCAGCAGCGCCAGCAGCCCGGCCACCTCGCCGTCGCCGGGGACCAGCCGGTGCAGCTCGCGGGCCAGCCGGATCGCCTCGGCCGCCAGCTCGGCCCGCACCAGCCGCGTCCCCGACGTCGCCGTGTAGCCCTCGTTGAACACGAGGTAGACGACGTGCAACACGGCGCCGAGGCGCGCCGCCTGCTCGGTCGGGGGCGGCAGCGCGAAGCCGGCCCCCTTGAGGCGGTGCTTGGCCCGGCTGATGCGCTGGGCCATGGTCGCCTCGGGCACGAGGAACGCCCGCGCGATCTCCGCCGTCGACAGGCCGCCGACCGCCCGCAGCGTCAGCGCGATCTGCGACGACGGCGTCAGCGCCGGGTGGCAGCACAGGAACAGCAGCGTGAGCGTGTCGTCGCCGGCTTCGACCTCGCCACCGGCGGGCGGAGTGCGGAGGGCGTCCGCTTCCTCCCGCCGGCGGCGAGCGGTGTCGCTGCGCACCTGGTCGGCGAGGCGGCGCGAGGCCACCGTCACCAGCCACGCCCGCGGGTTCTCCGGCCAGCCCTCCACCGGCCACTGGGCCACGGCCGCCACCAGCGCTTCCTGGACGGCGTCCTCGCAGGCGTCGAACTGCCCGTAGCGGCGCACCAGCGCGCCGAGCACCTCCGGGACCAGCGGCCGGACGGCCTGCCAGCCGGTCACGGCGCGACTTCGGCCTCGTGCATCAGCGGCCGGACCTCGACACCCCAGTAGCGCGCGGACGGGGCCCGCGCCGCGATCTCCAGCGCCCGGTCCATGCTGTCGCAGTCGACGATCATGAAGCTGCCCAGGAACTCCTTCGCCTCGGCGTAGGGGCCGTCGGTCACCACCGGCGTCCCGCCGGTGACCCGGACCATCTTGGTGTTCACCTCGTCGGCGACGCCGTAGGCCCCGACCAGCTCGCCCGACTCGAACAGCTCCCGGTTGAGGGCGTCGGTCTCGCGGATGACCTCGGCGAGGGTCTCCGCGCCCACCGAATTGAAGGCTTCCTCGTTGCCGTAGATCAGCAGCATGTACTTCACCGTTCGCTCCTCTCCCACTGGCCCGTCTCGGCGGATCCGACCAGGTCACCACTGGCGCCGCGGTCGTCCAGCACCAGCTTCGACCGTCCGGTGACGGTATAGCGGAGGTGGGTCACCCCGGGCGTGTCGACGACGCGGGCCGGGACGAGCTCGATGCCGTCGTCCGCGCCGAGGCCGAGCTCGGGGCCGAACAGGCGCTGGCCGTCCCCCAGCAACACCGGCGCGATGTGCAGCTCGAGCTGGTCGAGCAACCCGGCGGCCAGCACCTGCCGCAGCAGCTCACCGCCGCCGGCCACCGCCACGTCCTTGTCGCCGGCAGCGGCCCGGGCCAGCTCGACGGCCCGCTCGACGCCGTCGGTGACGAAAGTGAAGGACGTGCCGCCCTGGCGTTCGAGCACCGCGCGGGGCCGGTGGGTGACGACGAACACCGGGGCGCGGAACGGCGGTTCGTCGCCCCACGGGACCTCGCCGGCGTCGAACATCCGCCGGCCCATGACGTAGGCCCCGGCCGCGGCGAAGGTCTCGGCGACGATCTCCGAGTCGACCGACTGTTCGCCGCCGGCGAAGCCCTGCCGCTCGCGCCAGGCCATGGCGTCGACGGCCCACCGGGTCACCCGGAAGAACCCGGGCGCTTCAGGGCCCCGCATCCAGCCGCTCATGTCCTGGTCAGGCCGGGTGTCCCGCGGCCCGGTGTAGAAGCCGTCGAGGGACACCGACATCTGGGCGGTCACCTTCGTCATGTTCACGCTCCGTGGTTGGGGGCAGACCTTGTCGGCCGCCGCTGCCCCTCAGTCGGAGCCGGCCGCGCGTTCTCGACACGCGCCGCCGCCGGCTCCTAGGCGAACCGCTCCCACGCCGACTGGCGGGTCATCCCCAGGGCCTCGCCGATCTGGGACCACGTGCCGCCCAGGTCGCGGGCCTTGCCCACCCAGGCCGCCAGGTTCTGCTGGACCTGGGTGCTCGCCGCCGACACCGGGGCCAGGTTGGACAGCACCTGCTCCAGCGGCAGGTCGTGCTCCCACGGCGCGATCATCGGGGCGTCCGCCGGCTTGCCTTCGATCACCGACACGCACAGCCCGACGCAGCCGTCGCAGATGAACACGCCCGGGCCACCGACCAGGACTTCGACCTCCGTGTTCGGCTTGGCACAGAAGGAACAACGCGCGATCACCATCGACGGCCTCCTTTGTCAGGCGCGACCTTACAGCCGTAAGGGAGCGCCTGACAAGAGGAACGCCGCCGTCCACTCGGCCAGCTCCGTCAGCCGGCCGGTCAGTTCTTCGATCTCCGCCCAGCGGCGGTGTTCGCGCTCCAGGTCCGGGACCAGGAAGTCCTCCACCAGCAGCAACAGCGTCGCGATCTCGTAGGCGACGTCGGCGAGCTGCAGGAACGGCCGGTACTCCGCTTCCGTCCCGGCCCCGTGGCGCGCGGCCCAGTCACGGGCGCCGTGGCCCGCCGTCCGGCACACCGCGACCACCGTGCGCCGCAGGTCGCCGCGGCGGGAGCCCGAGCCTCCTTCGGCCAGCGGGGCGACGTTCCAGGCCACCGACAGCAGGCAGCACCCGGCGTCGTCCATCGACTCGTTCATCACCGGACGTACTCTGCTGACCGGCACGCACAGCCGCGCCGCTCCGACTCGCTCGGTCACCCCATCGTGTGACCAACCGGCCCGGAACGGGTGAGCATCGGCACCGAGACGAAGTCCGCGAGGGCCTGCTGACCGGCGGCGTTGGCGTGGATGCCGTCGCCGTTGTCGTACGCCGGGAGGATGCTGTTCGGCTTCAGCGGGTCCGCCAGCACGGTGTCGAAGTCCACGACCCCCGAACACGTGCCGCCACAGGTGTTCCAGCGCTGCACGAACAACGCGATCTCGTGCCGGGCCAGGTTCGCCTGGTCGCCGTACCCCGGGCGCGGCGTGCTGGGCGTGACGTACACCGCGATCCCGGCGGCCCGCAGCCGCGCGAACACCGCGCGGTAGCTGTCGAGGATCGTCGCCGCGTCGCAGCCGTACGCCAGGTCGTTGGTGCCGTAGTAGTAGATGACCGCCCGGACGCCGTGCAGCGCCAGGACGTCCCGGTCCAGCCGGCTCGCCGCGTCCAGGCCGGCGACCGACGGCGGCATGCCCGGGCACGACCGGGCGCTCGTCGTGCCGGAGACGCCGGCGTTGGCGACGCCGAGCGGCGCCCCCGCGGCGACGATCCGCCGCGCCAGGTCGTCGGTCCACCGGCGGTTGGTGCCGACCTCGGTGCAGCCCGGGCCGCAGTTGGTGCTGCCGATGCCGTCGACGACCGAACTGCCGAACGGGACGACGACGCCCTGCAGCGCCGCGTTGTGCACGTCGACGGCGCTGACCACGTACGTCGACCCGACCGTGGCCGTGAACGCGCCGGCCGGGACGTCACCGGCGTGGTCGCCCGAGCCCGGCGGCGTCAGGTAGTTGTCGCGCAAGGCCGCGCCGTGGCGGCCGGGCACGGCCGTGCCCTCGACCGACATGCTCACCGCGAGGTCGGAATCCGGGCGCGTCACGAGCCTCGTTTCGTCGCTCCACACCTCGCCACCGGCGGGAATCGTGACCGCGGGACGCCCGGCGAAGGTCAGGTCGCGCGCGAAGGTGACGGCGGCGCCGCCCGCGCTCGGCCCGGCCGTGGCGTGCCCGATGGTCAGCGGCCCGGTGCCGAAGGTGTTCTGGAGCCGGACGCGCACGGCGTCGCCGCCCTGGCTGAGGTGGGTGATCATCCGCAACGTCTGCCCGGTGACGGCCGCGTCGGCCCGGCCGTCCTGCGACTGCGCCCACGACGTGAACCACGCCCGTCCGGCCCCGGCGGCCCCCGGGGCGAACGCGAAGACGGCCGCGGAAACCACGGCGAGAAGGGCGAATCTGCGCACGGCGCCTCCCGAGTCCACAAAGGACGAACGTCGACGAGCTGCCCGCCGATGGTAAGCAGCCGGTCACGGAGGCGACAAGGTTTTGTCCGATCTTGTCAGCGGCGGCGGTGTCCGGTTCGATGGCGGACATGACCGAACCCCGCATCTTCGGCGACCCGTACGAAACCCCGGACGGGACCACGGTGATCCCGGTCCACCGGCCGGTCGGCGTGTTCGCGGTCCGCGACGGCCAGGCCCAGTGGGAGCCGGCGGTGGACGCTACGCGCGTCGCCCTGCTGGGCATCGGTGTCGGGCTGGTCGCGGCCACCCTCGCCGGGATCGCCATGGTGCGCCGGCCGCCGTGGCCGGACCTGCGCGGGTGGTGGCGCTAACCCTTCGCCAGCGCCTGGACCCGGCCGATCGGGCCGTTGTAGTAGTTCTGGTCCCCCGGCAGGCCGCCGCCCCGGGCGAACTGCCAGATGCTCTGCTTCGCCCACCCCGCCGGCAGCTCGCCGACCTCGGGGCCGTAGCGGGCCAGCCACAGCGGGTCGGTGTTGCCGAAGCGGTTCGTGTTGCCGGTGCAGCGCTTCCACCACGCCGTGCTCGTGTAGATCAGCGCGCTGCGCTTGACCTTCGCCAGGTAGGTGCGGGTGAAGTCGGTGATCCACGCCGTCAGGTCGGCCGGGTTCTTGCCGTAGCAGACGTCGCCGTACGGGTTGTACTCGATGTCCAGCGCGCCCGGCAGCGTCGTGCCGTCCGGGCGCCAGCCGCCGCCGTGGGCGATGAAGTACGCCGCCTGCTCGGCGCCGCCGGAGACGTCCGGGCGGGCGAAGTGGTACGCGCCGCGGATGATGCCCGCCGCGTGCGCGCCGTCGTACTGCTGCCCGAACTGCGGGTTGACGAACCCGGTGCCCTCGGTCGCCTTGACGTAGGTGAACTTCGCCCCGGCACCCGCCGCGGCGGCCCAGTCGACCGGGCCCTGGTGCCCGCTGACGTCGTGCCCCAGCGTCTGCCCGACCGTCTCCGCGCGAGGTGTCCCGTGAACGCCCTCGTGCCGCGCGATCTGGGTGCCCGCGTAGTTCGTGTCCGCCGAGGAGTAGTCGGCTCGCGCCGGCGTCGCGACCACCACGGCCGCGAGCACCGCCAGCGCGGCCGCACCCGACAGCCGCTGTCCCGCCACGGTTCGGTTCATCCGGGCTCCGATCACGTCGGGAACAGGTCCGGAGCCCATGCTGCCTGCCGCGCGCGCTTCCCGCGAGGCGTCTGTCACCCGATGCAGTGATCTTCAGAGTTCGGTGGTGATGATCGCCTCGACGAGCACCTCCCCGGCCGGGGTCAGCTCGACGACGTCCGGGCCCAACCGGACCAGGCCCCGCGAAGCCAGCGACCGGAACTTGCCCAGCCACGGCTCCGCGAACAACGAGCGTCCCGGAAAGCGTTGGCGGTGCAGGGAATCCCGCACCGGCTGCAACGTCGTCAGCGCCATCTTGACGGCCCGGGCCTCCTGCGCCTCGGGCGTGAACCGGGTCGCCGAGCCCAGCGGGATCCGGCCGGACAGCACGGTCTCGGTATAGCGGCGGGAGTTCACATCGGTGATCGCCTCCGACGCGCGGCAGCTCGAACTGCCGCCGAGGCCGATCGCGACCTCGGGTTCCTGCTTGTCCTGGTCGACCATGATGGACTTCCACTTCTCCGGCCCGAGGCCGTCGCGCGCGAAGTACATCGTCGGGTGCTCGGTGTACCCGGCCGCGCGCAGGCCCTCGGTGAGCAGCTCCCGCATCTGGTACTGCTCACCGAGCGGGGGCCAGCGGTGGCCGTCGCGCACCAGCTTGTCCCGGTAGGACGGCAGCTGCCACGCCGCCGGTTTCTCGCCGGTGACGCCGGTGCGCGTGTCGCTGTAGGACGCCAGGTGCAGCTTCGTGCAGACCACCGCGGTGACCTCGTTCTCCAGCACGATGCCGAGGTCGCGGCGGACGCTGTCGAGGGTCTGGTCGAGCAGGCCGTACATCAGGTCGATGCTGACCCACTCGAAGCCCAGCGACCGGGCGTTGCGGACGAAGTCGACGCACATCTCCGCGGAGTGCTCCCGGCCGCACAGCTCGAGCACGTGGTCGTCGAACGACTGGACACCGCTGGACAGCTTGGTGCAGCCCAGTTCCCGCAGCAGTTCCAGCTTGGCCGGGGTGAACGTGCTCGGGTCGCCCTCGAACCGGATCGTCGTCTCCGGTGTGAACCCGAAGTTCGACCGGTAGAACTCCAGCAGGCGCCGGATCTCGGGTTCCGGCAGCAGCGACGGCGTGCCCCCGAAGACGTTGAACTCGCCCACCTCGGCGTCACGCAGGTGGGGCACGGCCTCGAGCCACAGCTTCGCCTCGGCGATGTTGAGGTCGACCCAGTCCGCCGCCTTCTCCATCTTCCCCTTGACGAGCACGACCGGGTACTGGCAGAACCGGCAGCGGTAGGCGCACGTCGGGATGTAGGACCACAGGTGGATCGGCCCGGACGAAGCGAGCTGCGCGTCGAGGTCGGCCAGGAACTCCGCCGGCGTGCCGGGCACGTTGCCCGGGAACACGTGCGCCCCGAACGGGTCCTCTTGCACGAAGTCCAGGAGGTGCCGGTTCTCCGGCGCTTCGAGGACGTCGAGCACGGCGGGCCGCGGCCACGCGGGGTCGATCGCGTGCAGCGAGCCGACGGCTTCTTCATAGCCCAGGGTCATCAGAACACCCCTCCGTTGCCGAAGTAGTTGTGGGCCTCGCCGGACTCCCGGTCTTCGCAGTAGTAGCGGACGAACTCGGCGAACCGCGCGGGCGGGATCTCCGCCAGGCACGGCGGCAGCGGCGGCGGGTACCCGATGTCCTCGCCGACGTGCCGCCGCAGGCACGCGAACAGCTCGTCGGCGAACTCGAAGTACAGCCGGTAGGACGGCGTCTTGTAGGCGTGGATCGGCGTGAAGTCGACGACGCGCATCTCGTGCCGGATCTCGCTGATCCGCCGCGCCAGCCGCGCGGCGAGATCGGGCCCGAAGAACGCGATGACGGCGTCGTCCTCCAGCAGCGCGGGGGTGAGCAGCACCGGCAGGATGGTGTTCTTCGGCGTGAAGTCCTTGATCGAGAACGCCCACGCCTGCTCGGCCTCGGCTTCGGTGAGGTCGGTGGGTTCCGAGGGCGCCGACGGCCGGATGTCGCGCATGACGATGATGCCGTCGGAGCCGTAGGCGCGGCCGGCGATGACCTCGTCGATGGCGTGGTCCACGCGCCGCGGGTTGATCTCGACGCGCGAGCGCGGCGCGTAGGTGATCGGGTCGCCGCCGTTGGCGACCTTGATCCCGAAGTCCCAGTCGTCGGAGAGGTGGTTGACGAACTTGCCGTCCTGCAGCTGGTAGAAGATCTCGATGCCGCCGGCGCGCTCGTAGGCGTCGCGCTCGACGGCGAAGCCCTTGCCGTCGGGGAAGCCGCCGAAGAGCGCGAAGGTGACCGCGCGGCAGCGCAGCGTCCGCTGGATCGCGTCCCACAGCCGTGGCCGGCCGGTGAAGTGCTCGGCGTTGTAGTAGTAGTCGCAGACGCCGATCGCGGCCTTGGTCGTCTCCATCGCGTCGAGGAGTTCGCTCAGCCAGTGCGCGTCGACGCGGCAGTCGGCGTCGGCGGAGACGAGGTGGAACCGCTCCCCCGGGTCGCTGTCGGGCCGGTTGCGGCTGCGGGCCGCGGCGAAGTCCATCCCGGCCCGCCGCGCGCACGAAACGCCCTGCTCCGGCTCGTGGATGACGTGCAGGGCCAGGTCGGGGTGCGCGGCCGCGAAGGCGTGCGCGATCGCCACGGTGTCGTCGGTGGAGTTGTTGTCGACCAGCACGACCTCGTACCGGCTCTTGTCCAGGGGCGCGTCGCCGTCGCGCTGGTCGTGCAGGGTCCGCAGCACCTCCGGGAGGTTCGCGGCTTCGTTGTACACCGGCAGCACGACGCTGAGCCGGGTCGCCGCGCCCATCGGCGGCGGGTACAGCCGGTCGACCAGCTCGTCGACGACCCGCGCCCCGAATCGCGCCTGCCCGAGTTCCGAGTTCACCCGCACCACTTCCGCCCGTTTCCCTTCGTCGGTGATCAGCTCGGCGACTTCGCGCGCGAACGCCGCGTCCGGCAGGTCGCGGCTCCGGATGTCCAGCACCGGGGCCCGGAAGCCGGCGTAGACGACGTCGTAGAGCTCGTAGCCGCTGGTGATGTACGGCGTCCCGGAGGCGATCGCCTCGCTCACCGGGTTGCCGTAGCTCTCGTAGTCGTAGGAGGTCAGGAACGAAACGACCGTCGCGTGCGCGAGGAGGTCGCGCACGGAGTACCGGCCGGGCACCGCGGTGTCGTATGGCGTCAGCCAGCCGCCGAACACGACCCGGTCGCGCACGCCCAGGCGCGTCGCGAGGTCGACGAGCCGGGCGTGCTCGGTCGGCGTCTCGCGGGTGTCGCCGGCGACGAACAGCCACGCGCCCGGCAGCAGCGCGAGCAGGTGGAGGTCCCGGTCGATGCGCTTCTGCGGGATGATCCGGGTGATCCGGGCCAGCAGCGGGACGCCGTCGGGAATGCCGTGGTCACGCCGGAAAGCCGCGTTGCGCTCGTCGATCCGCGCGGGCGCGATGGCGAAGGAGTTCGGCAGGACGTCGATGTTGGCCAGGCCCGGCACCCACTCCAGGGTCCGCGCCAGCGCCTCTTCGTGCAGGGCGAAGTAGTGGATGTGCGGGGAGTTCCGCGGCGCGGGCACGCCGGGGTACGGGAACGTGCCGTACTTGGCGATCCCCGGCTCGCTCTGCCACATCAGGTCGTGGTCGCGCCAGAACACGAACCGGCCGAGCCGGTGCCGCGCGCCGTAGCGGCCGATCGCGGCGTACAGCGCTTCGGTGTAGGCGAGGTTTTCCGGCAGGGTCCCGTTTTCCACCAGCACCACGGTCACGCCGAGCCGTTCCCAGGTGGCCACCATCCGGTCCGCCAGTTCCCCGGCGATCCGGTCGATCTCGGGCCGCAGCGCGGTGTCGCCACCCTGCACGACTTCGCGCAGGACCCGCTCGACGAACGCGCGGTCGTAGCCGCGGATCCGCTCGACCCCTTCGACGCGGTCGAGCGTGACCCACTCCGGCAGCAGCTGGGCCTCGTCGCGGTAGGGCCGGAAGAACGCGCCCTTGTCGGCCTTGATGTCGTACCCGAGGTCGAGGTGGACGCGGTGACCCCGACCGGCGAAGCGGTGCGCCGTCTTGAGGAACTCGACCACGACCCCGGACAGCGGAGTGGCGTCGAACGAGACGCCCCAGAGCACTGACATCGATGTCAAACCCCCGAATCGGCTTGGCCGTCGGGTCCAGCGTAAGCGCCGGGGTGTCGAACGGCCGTGTGAACGCGTTCGTGGTTGACCGCGGGCCGCCGCAGCCTCCACAGTGACCGCATGAACCGGGCCCTCGGGGTGCTGACCTGCGGCGCCCTCCTCTCGATCGTGCTCGGGGTCCTCGGCTCCGGGGAACCCTGGCTCGCTCTGGTGCTGGGCGTGGTCTTCGCCGCGCTCGCGACGGCGGCCTTCGGCTGGGTGCGCGACGGAAAGGGGCTCGCGTGGGGCGCGGCCTACGTCGCCGTGCAGCTGCCGCTGGCCTTCGTGCTCTTCACGATCGACGCCGGCGTCGGGACGACGCTGTTCCTCGTCGTGCTGGTCAGCCAGTGCGTGCTGCTGCGCCTGCCGCGGCCGGCGATCGCGCTCGTCATCGCCGTGGTCCCGCTCGTGCACCTGGGGATGTCGCTGGGCGAAGGCCTGCGGGAAGGGATCGGCACGCTCATCTCGGTGCTGTTCGCGGCGATCATCACCGAACTGCTGCTGCGGGAGCAGCGGTCGCGCGCCGAACTCGCCGAAGCGCACGCGAAACTCCGCGACTACGCGGCCCAGGCGGAACGGCTCGCGACGGCGCAGGAGCGCAACCGGGTCGCGCGGGACATCCACGACGGCCTCGGGCATTCGCTCACCGTCGTCCAGATGCAGGTGAAGGCCGCGCGGGCGGTGCTGCCGACCGATCCCGGCAAGGCCGACGACGTCCTCGCGAAGGCGCAGGAGCAGGCGGAAACCGCGCTGGCCGAGGTGCGCCGCTCGGTGCGGGCGCTGCGGGAGCCGCGGCCGGTCCCGGCGCTGCCGGAGGCGCTGAAGGCGCTCGCGGAGGAGACGTCGGCGACCGGGGTCACGGCCCGGCTCACGGTGACCGGCACCGAACGCCCCCTGCCGGACGAGCATCGCGAAGCCCTCTTCCGGGCCGCGCAGGAAGGCCTGACGAACGTGCGCAAGCACGCCGGCGCCGCCGCCACGGCGGACGTGGTGCTCGACTACGCCGAGGTGGCGGTCCGGGTCGAGGTCCGCGACGACGGCCGCGGCAGCGACGGCGGCGCGTCGACCGGCTTCGGCCTGGTCGGGCTCCGGGAGCGGGCCGCCCACCTCGGCGGCGAGCTCGCCTTCACCTCGACCCCCGGCGGCGGCAGCGCCCTGACCATGGAGATCCCCGGATGACGCCGGTCCGCGTCCTGCTCGTCGACGACCAGGCCCTGTTCCGCGAAGCCCTGGCCACCCTGCTCGCGACGCACGAGGGCATCGCCGTCGTCGGCGAAGCCGGCAACGGCGACGAGGCCCTGCGCTCCGCGGCCGCGCTGACCCCGGACGTCGTCCTGATGGACCTGCGCATGCCGGTCCTCGACGGCGTGGCCGCGACCCGGCGGCTGCGGGTGGAGCAGCCCGGCACCCGGGTCATCGCGCTGACCACCTTCGACGACGACGAAGACGTCTTCGCGGCGTTGCGCGCGGGTGCCGTCGGGTACCTGCTGAAGGACGTCTCGTCGGCAAGGCTGGTCGAGGCGGTGCTGGCCGCGGCGCGCGGGGAGTCCGTGCTGCAGCCGTCGGTGGCCGCAAAGGTGGTCGCGCGGTTCGCGCAGCTGCCGGACGCGCCGGAGCCCCGGCCGCAGCCGCTGGTGGTGCCGCTGTCCTCGCGCGAACTCGACGTCCTGCGGCTGCTCGCCGACGGCCGCAGCAACCGCGAGATCGCCACGACGCTGTTCCTCGCCGAGGGCACGGTGAAGAACCACGTCACCAACGTGCTGGGCAAGCTCGGTGCCCGCGACCGCACCCAGGCCGCCCTGCGCGCGAGGGACCTCGGCCTGCTCTAGACCGTGACCCCCGGTCATGACTTCCGGCACCTGGCAGCACGGCCGCCGGCCGCGATCCTCCTTCCAGGAACGACCTGGAGGGACTCATGACCACCACCGAAACCCCGCGGACCACCGCCCGCAAGCTCGCCCGCTTCACCGGCCACTACGTCGAGATGGTCGTCGCCATGCTCGTCGGCATGGTGGCGCTGGCCCCGCTGTGGCCGTCCGCCTGGCTCGACCGCCCGGACGTCGACGCGCTCGTCATGGCCACGAACATGACCGTCGCGATGGTCCTCGCCATGGCGCTGCGCCGGCACTCGTGGCCGCGGATCGCCGAGATGGCCGCGGTGATGTACCTGCCGTTCGTGGCACTGCTCGTGCCGTACTGGCTGGGCGCGATCTCCGGTATGACCCTGATGGTCGCCGGGCACGTGATCATGTTCCCGCTGATGCTGGCCGCCATGGTGTGGCGCCGCGCCGAGTACTGGCACTGATCATGCTGAAGCGCATCGCCTTCCTCCTCGCCGCGGTGATCGCCGTGCTGGTGGTCCCCGCCGCGGGGGCGACCGTCGCCGCCCTCGGCGCGTTCGACGCGCTCTACGCCGCCGGCCCGGCGCGGCCCGTCCCCGCCGCGGCACCGGTCCCCCACGACCCGGCCAAGCCGACCGCGGTGGTCGTCGTCGGCGACCGTGGTGCCGTCGTCTCCGACGCAGTGGCCCCCTACGAGATCCTGGCCGCGACCGGCCGGTTCAACGTCTACACGGTCGCTCCCCACCGCGAGCCGAAGCCGCTGACCGGCGGCCTGGACCTGGTGCCCGACTTCGACTTCGCCGGCCTCGCCACGCGGCTCGGGTCGCGGGCACCGGACCTCGTCGTCGTGCCGGCGTTCCCGGACGTCGGCGAGCCCAGCGCCGCACCGGTCACGACGTGGCTGCGGGAGCAGGCCGCGCGCGGCTCGAAGCTGCTGAGCGTCTGCAACGGCGGTGCGGTGCTCGCCTCCGCCGGGTTGCTCGACGGGCGGCCGGCCACCGCGCACTGGCTCAAGGTCGACGCCTGGGCCGCCGAATACCCGGCGGTGCGGTGGGTCCGCGGGGAACGGTTCGTCGACGACGGGACCGTCGTCACCACGGCCGGGATCCTCTCCGGCATCGACGGCACGCTGCACTGGGTCGAGCGGCTGGCCGGGCGCCCGGTGGCGGCCGGCGCCGCGGCGGCGATCGGCTGGCGCCGCTACGGCACCGCGGTCCCGGTGCACGCCCCGGAGGGAACACCGGACGCGGCCGCGATCGTCAACGCCGGGTTCCGCTGGGCCCCCGACGAAACCGGCGTGCTGCTCGCGAACGGCGTCGGCGAGGTCGAACTCGCGTCGGTGTTCGACACCGAAGGCCAGTCGCTGTCCTCGCGCACGCTCGCCGTGAGCATCGACGGCGGCCCGATCCGCTCCCGGCACGGGCTGGTGTTCCTGCCCCGGGCGGCCCTCGGCGCGGCGAACCTCGACCGGCTGCTCGTGCCGGGCGCGACCCGCGGGATCACCGCACCCGGCGGGCCGGCACCCGAGTACGTCCACGACCGGCCGGGCTTCCCGTACGACACCGCGGTGAGCGCGCTGTCCCGCCGCACCGACGTGGCGACGGCACGGTGGACGGCGAAGGTCCTGGAGCTGCCCACCGACGACGTCGTGTTCGAAGGTGACGCCTGGCCGTGGCTGCCGACGGCGCTGCCGATCGCGCTGATCCTGGCGGGCGTCGCGGCGGTGGTCGTGGTCGTCCGGGTGCGGTGGAGGCGGCTCAGCCGAGCTGCTTGAGCTTCAGGTGGAAGTTGTCGAGGGTGGCCGGGAGCGGGCGGTCCGGGGACAGCACCGTCCCCGACGCCTGCTCGTACCGGTGGTCGCGCAGCAGGTTCGCCAGCATCGTGCTCGCGCAGAACCGGACCAGGTCACGGCCCGGGCAGACCGCCGGGCCCGCGCTGAACGGGACCAGCGCCGGGTTCTCCGCCGCGCGGCCGTCGAGCCAGAGGTCCGGGTCGAACCGGTCGGCGTACGGGAGGTCCGGGTCCCGGTGGAAGAACGGCGTGAAGATCAGCACCGTCGTCCCCGCCGGGCCCCAGGTCGTCTCTTCGGTGGTCTCGCGCAGGAGCATCGGGGTGGTCGGCCACAGCCGGACCGCGTCCAGCACGCACGCGCGCAGATAGCTCAGCTGGTTCGGCTCGGCCAGGTCGACGCCGTCGAGGTCGGTGCGGGCACGCTCCTGGGCCGCCGGGTGGCTCGCCAGCAGCGCCAGCGTCCGGTAGGTCGCCATGCCGGCCGCGTCGAAGGCGAACAGCCAGTGCGCCACCTGGTCGGGCGCGGTGTCTTCGCCGGTCTCGGCGATCACGGCGGCGAGGCTGCCGGGCTCGGCGCGGCCGAGGTGGGCGACGAGCCGCGCGCAGAACTGTGCGTACAGCTGCTTGCGCTTCGGGTGCAGGTACGCCCAGTTCGCGTCGAGCCGCAGCCGTTCGAGCTGGTCGGTGAGCGTCGTGTCGTCGCGCGCTCCCGAGCCGAGGACGATCCGGCGCACCAGCCGCCACCAGGCGACGTCGAAGGTGTCCCAGTCGAGCGTTTCCGACGTCCGCAGGACGGCCGCTTCCTCGGCGATGGCGCGGGCGAACGGGGCCGCGAGCTCGTGCAGCGGACGGCCGGGTTCCAGCACGGCTTCGGTGAACCGGCGGCGGGCCGGCCGGTCGGCCGGATCGGAGATCAGCACGCCGTGCGGCTGGAAGTGCCCCAGCGCGGCGCGTTTCTCCACTGTGGACGGACTGAACGGCGTCGGGGCGCCGGCCAGCAGCCGCTTCACGTCCGCGCCGGACAGCGCCAGCCCGACCGACCGGCCGGGCACGCGCAGTTTCAGCGGGTGCCCGTAGTGGCGGTCGTGCAGCCAGCGCAGCAGCCGCACGGCCGGGCGGTCGAACTGCAGTTTCCCGGCCACCGCCAGCGCCGCGGGACGACGTTTGATCACCCCGCCGGCCAGCGTGGGCAGGGCCACTCCGAGCGCGACACGCAGGGTTTCGGCCACCGAAGCGGTCTCCGGGTGCGTGCGATGTTCCCGAGTGGACGTCATGGCGCCCGGCTACCCGCGGGCAGCGGCCCGGAAACGCCACTACCCGCGCAGGGCGACGTTCAGCACGTCGCCGGCGTGGTCCAGGCAGTCCACGCAGATCACCGCATCCCGCGCGGCGCAGTCGACCCGCAGCAGCGGCCGCCGGAGCCCGAGGAAGGTCCGGCGTTCGCGGCGCCCGCAGAAATCGCACACCGCGGCCAGCGGCGACGTCACCGCGGCCAGCACGTCACCGGAGCCGCTTTCCCGATCGGCACCGTCACGCACCACCCGCAGGCCGGCACGGACGCAGTCGACACAGATCGGCCCGTTCCGGCCCGGTACCCGGGGATCCCGCCGCCGGCCGCAGAACCGGCAGGGCCCGCCCGCCCCGTTCATCGCCGTCACCGCGGCCTCCTCGATTCCGCCGCCCACCCGCGCGCAGGCCGCCCTGGCCCGCGCAGGTCCGACACCGCAGTCCGCGCGCCACCCACACCGCTCACGCAAACCGGCCCGCTCCGGCCGGCCACCCGCGGATCACGCCGCCGGCCGCAGAACCGGCCCGCCCCGTACGTCACCGCGGCCTCCTCGGTTTCGCCGCCCGCGCGCCGGGAATCCGGGTCGCGGCGCGCCTCTTCCTGCCACGCTACCCGGCTGCCGGGTGCCCGGCCGATCGCGGTGGCGCGGGGACCGGTGAGCAGGAGGAGCCTTTTGTCGTCGTTGACCGTGTTGTTCGGAGTGGCCGGCCTGCTGGCGCTCGCCGCGGCGATCGTGCCGAAGCTGGTCGCCGACCGGCCGTTCTCGGTGCCGCTGGTGATGCTCGGCGCCGGCATCGTGCTCGGGCTGCTGCCGCTGCCCGCCCCCTACGGCAACGGCTGGAGCGACCCCGCCGCCCACCTGCACGGCGTGGAATCGTTCGCCCAGCTGGGCATTCTCGTCGCCCTCGCCGGGGCGGGCCTGTCGGTGGACCGCCCGTTCGGCCTGAAGCGCTGGGGCTCGACGTGGCGGCTGCTCGCCATCACCATGCCGGTGTCGATCCTCGCGATCGCCGTCCTCGGCTCGTGGTGGCTGGCGCTGGCCCCCGGCGTCGCCCTGCTGCTGGCCGCGGCGCTGGCGCCGACCGATCCGGTGCTGGCGGGCGACATCGGCGTCCCGCACCCCGACGTCGAGCCGGAACTGGCCCGCGACAACGAGATCCGCTTCACACTCACGACCGAAGCCGGGCTCAACGACGGCCTGACCATGCCGTTCGTCCTCCTCGGCCTGGCCCTGGCGAGCGGGCAGCCGCGCCTGGACCTGTCCTGGGTGCTGGTGGACCTGCTGCTGCCCCTGGCCGTCGGGGTCGTGTCCGGCCTGCTCACCGGACGGCTGCTCGGCTGGGCGATCTTCCGGGCGCCGTCGGACCGGCTGCGGCTGGCCGAGTACGCCGACGGCTTGGTCCTGCTCGCCCTGGCGTTCGTGCCCTACGCCCTGTCGGAACTCGTGCACGGCAACGGGTTCGTCGCCGTGTTCGTCGCGGCCGTGGCGGTCCGCACCCAGGAACGCGAGCACGACTACCACGGCGTCCTGCACGCTTTCGGTCACCAGCTGGAACGGCTGTTCGTCCCGCTCGCCCTGCTGGGACTGGGCCTGGCCATCGGCGACGGCCTGCTGCGCGGACTGCAGCCCCTCGAAGTGGTGCTCGCCGTCGTCGCCGTGCTCGTGGTCCGGCCGCTGGTGGGCTGGCTGTCCCTGCTCGGCGCGCCGTCGCCGGGCCGGCCGGCCACCGCCGCGATCGCGTTCTTCGGCGTCCGCGGCATCGGCACGCTCTACTACCTGGCCTACGCGCTCAACCGGCTTCCCGTGCCGCAGCAGGACGTGCTGTGGCGGGTCGGCGCGCTCGCCGTCGCGGTGTCGGTGGTCGTGCACGGCGTCCTCGCGGAGCCGGCCATCCAGCGGATCGAGCGGATGGGCGGACACCTGCCGGCCGATGTGTAGCTTCCGAACCAGTGGGTAACCCGGGTGCAAGGCCCTTTTGGCGACTGGCCGATCCGGAAATGTCGCCATGACGGAAGGTGCACCCTGATGAACGACAAGCTGGAAAACAAGGGCGAAGAGCTCAAGGGCCGGGCCAAGGAAGCCGTCGGCGACGCCACCGGCAACGAGCAGTGGCAGGCCGAGGGCAAGTCCGACCAGGCCAAGGGCTCGCTCAAGCAGGCCGGCGAGAAGATCAAGGACGCCGTGAAGGGCGTCACGGACAAGAAGTGACCCGTTCCCCGCTGCCGCACCCCGGATTCCGGG